>NZ_FONF01000075.1:0-1263 GCF_900112835.1 Marinobacter sp. DSM 26671
AGGGTCCAGGGAGATCTCATCTTGGAAGGGGCTTCCCGCTTAGATGCTTTCAGCGGTTATCCTGTCCGAACATAGCTACCGGGCAATGCGACTGGCGTCACAACCCGAACACCAGAGGTTCGTCCACTCCGGTCCTCTCGTACTAGGAGCAGCTTTCCTCAAATCTCCAACGTCCACGGCAGATAGGGACCGAACTGTCTCACGACGTTCTAAACCCAGCTCGCGTACCACTTTAAATGGCGAACAGCCATACCCTTGGGACCGGCTTCAGCCCCAGGATGTGATGAGCCGACATCGAGGTGCCAAACACCGCCGTCGATGTGAACTCTTGGGCGGTATCAGCCTGTTATCCCCGGAGTACCTTTTATCCGTTGAGCGATGGCCCTTCCATACAGAACCACCGGATCACTATGACCTACTTTCGTACCTGCTCGACGTGTCTGTCTCGCAGTTAAGCGGGCTTGTGCCATTACACTAACCGCATGATGTCCGACCATGCTTAGCCCACCTTTGTGCTCCTCCGTTACGCTTTGGGAGGAGACCGCCCCAGTCAAACTACCCACCACACAGTGTCCTCATCCCCGATAAGGGGACCAAGTTAGAACCTCAAACATGTCAGGCTGGTATTTCAAGGTTGGCTCCATGAGAACTGGCGTTCCCACTTCAAAGCCTCCCAGCTATCCTACACAAACATGCTCAAAGTTCACTGTGAAGCTATAGTAAAGGTTCACGGGGTCTTTCCGTCTAGCCGCGGATACACCGCATCTTCACGGCGATTTCAATTTCACTGAGTCTCGGGTAGAGACAGCGCCCCCATCGTTACGCCATTCGTGCAGGTCGGAACTTACCCGACAAGGAATTTCGCTACCTTAGGACCGTTATAGTTACGGCCGCCGTTTACCGGGGCTTCGATCAAGAGCTTCGCGCAAGCGCTAACCCCATCAATTAACCTTCCGGCACCGGGCAGGCGTCACACCGTATACGTCCACTTTCGTGTTTGCACAGTGCTGTGTTTTTAATAAACAGTCGCAGGGGCCTGGTATCTTCGACTGGCTTCAGCTCCACCCGCAGGGATTTCACTTACCACCAGCGTGCCTTCTCCCGAAGTTACGGCACCATTTTGCCTAGTTCCTTTACCCGAGTTCTCTCAAGCGCCTTGGTATTCTCTACCTGACCACCTGTGTCGGTTTGGGGTACGGTCTCGAATAGCCTGAAGCTTAGAAGATTTTCCTGGAAGCATGGCATCAATGACTTCCCGCTCTA
>NZ_FONF01000073.1:0-1297 GCF_900112835.1 Marinobacter sp. DSM 26671
GATTTGCGTCATGCCGATTCCTCTTGATCTTGGAGAGGAATCCAGTTTGGGTAATCTCAGGGCCGGAGTGTAGGTGCTGATTTATTGGCGCTTACTGCGCGGTTTCGACAGTATGCGCCTTTTAATGCCATGTTGCTTCAAATCCAGAAGCCAGGGTTGAGTCATGTTGCGAGCGTCAAAGACTGGAAGCTGAGGTTTGGGCGTGAACCAAAGAAAGACGCTCGGCCCTTAATCATTTTAAGACCGTTTGGCCCGATAATGTTGCTATATGACATCATGGATACGGAGGGCAAGCCGGTGCCTGACAACGCCTTTAGTTTCGCAGCGAAAGGTGATGTAACGCAGAAAAATATAGCTCGGTACATTGATCTGATATCAAAAGTGGGGATTCATACAGAGCATTTTGATGCGGGCGATCGTAAAGCAGGCTCTATTCAACGGTTGGGTCCATCACGTCGTCCTTTTAAAGATAAGGGTGTGTTTCAGTTTCAGATCAACCTCAACAGAAACCACGACGCCCCTATTCAGTTTGCGACGTTCATTCACGAACTTGGTCACCTCTTCCTTGGGCACCTTGGTGATGATAAACCACTGAAAATACCTTCAAGAACGAATGTTTCTCATCGTCAGCGAGAAATTGAGGCCGAGTCGGTTTCGTACATTTTGTGTAGGCGAGTTGGTGTATCTTCCAGATCGCAAACCTATCTTTCTGGTTTTGTTGAAAAAAACACTACCCTCGAAGATATCGATATCTATCAGGTTATGAAGGCCGCGGGGCAGGTGGAGTCCCTTCTTAAGTTACAAACTCACTATTCAGCGAGGCCGGCTTATAGCTCCAGGGTCTAGATGCTGAGGTATCGCTCCGTATACTACGTCGAGTGATCAAGTCTGAATTTCAGGAGCTTAACGTCTGTTCGGGGTGATCCAACGCGAGTTGTTGTTTTGTGTACGCGTTTTTCTTGAAATATGTAGTGTGTAGTATATAGTACACATCATGCTGGGAAAAACATTAAGACAGCAGCGTGAGCTGCTCAAGGCCAATGACCGTTCATACTCGCTGCGCCAAGTGGCTTTGAGAGTGGGTATTGAGCCCGCCTATCTGAGTAAGATCGAGCGTGGTGACATGCCGCCGCCAGGCGAAGAGACCATAAAGAAACTGGCAATCGAACTCAGTCTCGATTCGGATGTATTACTGGCATTGGCCGTAAGCGCCAATAAATCAGCACCTACACTCCGGCCCTGAGATTACCCAAACTGGATTCCTCTCCAAGATCAAGAGGAATCGGCATGACGCAAA
>NZ_FONF01000072.1:0-1384 GCF_900112835.1 Marinobacter sp. DSM 26671
GCCGTAAAAGTGGCCGCGGATCAAACCAACCCGGAGGATACCCTGATTATTGTCACCGCTGATCACAGCCATGTGTTCACGATGGCCGGTTATCCGAAGCGGGGCAACCCGATTCTGGGCAAGGTGGTTAATGTTGGCGAGACGCAGCCGGCACTGGCCGCCGATGGCATGCCCTACACCACCCTGGGGTACGCCAACGGACTCGGTTTCCGTAATCTTGGTATGGAAACGGATTCAGACGTGGCCTACAGCCAGGCACCTAACGCCGGACGTCAGAATCTTACTGGCGTGGATACCACCACCACTGGTTATCACCAGGAGGCGCTGGTTCCGCTTGGTAGCGAGACCCATTCCGGTGAGGACGTCAGTCTGCATGCAAAAGGACCGGGTGCTCATCTGGCGCAGGGAACCATCGAACAAAGCACGGTTTTTCACCTGATCGACCAGGCTCTGGGCTTAATCGAAGAATAAGGAGCAAGGCAATGAACAAATTCTTTTACAGCGCACTGACGGCTTCAATGTTTGTCCTGACCGGGTGCACGGATGACGACGATAACAGCCCCGTGCAGCCAGCCGATGAGGCTGTGACCAGCCTTTCCTCGCAACAACTGGAAACGTCGCTGACCAACCCCTGGTTCCAGCAGGGCCAACAGGATATCGAAGCGGCGAAAGCGGCCTGGGCCGAGGTTACCGGTACCGTGGCCCCTGTCACTCAATCGGGCTCCCTGCAGGCGGCCATCGCCGATGCACGGGGCAAGGCAAAGAACGTTATCCTGTTCGTGGGCGATGGCATGGGCGTTTCAACCGTCACAGCGGCGCGTATTCTGGATGGCCAGAATCAGGGCAAGCCGGGGGAAGAGCATCAACTGAGCTTCGAGCGTTTTCCGTTCGCCGGCTTGGCCAAAACTTATAACGTAGATGCGCAAGTGCCCGACTCCGCTGGCACAATGACAGCCATGGTGTCTGGTGTAAAAACCGATGTAGGCGTGCTTGGCGTGGACGAAGACGTTAGCCGGGGCGATTGTGGTTCGGCCACGGGTAACGAGCTGATGACACTGACGGAGCTGGCGGAACTTGCTGGCAAGGCCACCGGGGTGGTATCGACTGCCCGTATCACTCACGCCACGCCGGCAGCCACCTACGCCAAGTCGGCAGATCGTAACTGGGAAGACATCTCCGATATGCCTCCCGAGGCAGTTACCGACGGCTGCCAGGATATTGCCGACCAACTGGTGAACTTTGAAGCAAACCTCGAAGCACGCACCGGCGCGGATATTGACGGCCTTGATGTGGTCATGGGCGGCGGCCGTCGCCACTTCCTGCCAAATGATGCCAGGTTCAACAGCCCGGATGCGCGATCCAGTGTCGAAGGCGACCGCACCGA
>NZ_FONF01000065.1:0-1679 GCF_900112835.1 Marinobacter sp. DSM 26671
AGTGCCCATCCAGAAACCCGCATTTTCAGCCAGTTTAGCTCACCTCCAGGAGTGGAGGCTGAGCTGCGTGCCTTCAAAAAAATGAAAGCAGCTAAATATTGGTAAATGTGATCATTATTTGATCGACTGGCTCGCGTTCAAGCCACGGGCGGGCACCGCACGACTGCTCATGCGCCCTGTTTACAGATGTTCAGTCGGAACCGGTCGGCTAATCCGGACCGAGTCGGGCCAACCGCACCAGGTTGTAGCTCAGAACTGAGGCCCAGACAAACGCTTTGAAACCATCGTGACCTTTCCACTTCGCTTTCGCGGCTCCGAAGGCCCGTTTCAGCTCCGAGATGTTGCCTTCGATACCGGCTCGAAAATGGCGCAAGGCTGTAAAGGTCTTCGACTTCACGCCCATTGCAGTGAGCGATACGCCAACGGGTTTGTGAAACACCACGTGCTTAAGCCCCATGGCACGTCCGGCCGCGACGTTCGCCTGGCTGGCGTAGCCGCCATCGGCCACCACGGAGCGGGGCAGTTTGCCCAGAACGGACTGGTGGTAATCCAGAACCGGCAAGAACAGGGTCTTGTCACCGGGGTTACCCTCTTCGATGGTGAGGGCGGTGATAAAGCCCCCCGCTTCACTGCTCAGGTTAATCTTGTGACCATACTGCACGTCGCGGAATCCCTTGACGATGATGTCGGTGTGAGACTCAAACAGGCTGACGATCTTGTCCGAGGAAGGAACCCGTTCGCCCTGGATGACACGACGTTCGGTCTGCTCGATCACCCGCGATGTCAGCTCCCTGTAGTGTGCCAGAGCGTCCAGCCATGCCTGCTGGGCCGCTGAACCAGCCCCGCCTTCGGTCACCTGCTGCTGTCCGCGGTCCGCCTGCTTCAATGCCAGCCGTGCAAGCTTCAGAAGATCAGGATAGAGTTCATCCTTGATCGCTTTTTTCGCATTGAATATACGAAAGGCCAGTGATTTTGACGCCTTGCGCTGGTCCGTAAAGCGGACCTTCACTCCGGTTTCGGCTTTGCTTTTTGCCAGCAGACGACTGATCACACGAACGCCATCATTCAGCAACTGGCTGTCACTGGGTGGGGCGATGTGACTGGCCACCACGGTACTGTCGATGCGCAGTTTATCCAGCGAAATCACACCCTGATTGATCAGGTTGCGGGTCACTGCCTGGTGTGCCTGCGCCAGAGTCTCCGGCCTGATCCTGCGAATTGTGGACTGCAGGCAGGACCGGCTGGGCGACAGGTGAGCCGGTAACCGGGCAAAGGTTCGGTAGGTCACCGAATCCGACAAATGAAACGCCAGTTGTTCATAGCTGAACCCCAGTTGCTGCCTTAATACCATGCAACGCAGAACAGTCTCTGCGCTGAGACCGGATCGCCCAACGGCTGAAACGGAAGCATCGATTAAATCTGCCGCCACCAGCTCAAGAATCTCGGGCTGCCTGTCCAGGACCTCCGACAGCTTCCGGAGTCGGACGCCATACTCGTGATTCGAGTAATGTTCGAATATACTGACCTGAGCATTGCGGATCTCTCGCATGCTGGATCCTCTTGGTTGTTTGATGTTTTTTGGTCGCACTTAAAACATACCAAAGCCAAGAGGATTTTTTTATCTATTCTCAGAATTTTATCTGGAAATCAGAGGCTTGCTAATTTCTGGATGGGCACTA
>NZ_FONF01000071.1:0-1392 GCF_900112835.1 Marinobacter sp. DSM 26671
GGCAGAGCAATAAACCGTCCGGCTTTACTGCCAGCTTTCGGCCAAGGCCTTAGAACCCAGCCACCCACAAGGGACAATGCACTACCAACTAACGCGAAGCTTAGCGGCGCCCTTGTAATGGAGGCGAAGCCGCAATGAAAAGGGCGTCCGGCGGCCATCGGCCGCGTACTACAGCGACTGGTTAGTGGCAGGTAATGACACTGCCGGCTCCCTGGCACTGACCTTGACGGCCTACTCCGTAACCCGGCACCGACATGAGCCGATGCACTCTGTTTGAAACACCGCCAATGATGCGGTGAATGAACCTGAACTCAAAGGTAGCAGATCCAGACCCAATTTTCGGCGGACGACCCCACACGGTGAACACCGAATTTCCCGCCAAAACTCTTGCTTACTGATGCAACCAAACCGAACGCGGATTCGGACGGCCTTGGTGCTCACCAGAATATGCGGGTTTGGCAACCAAGCACGGCACCAAGGCCACTGGCACACCGCAGCCCAAAAGGACCGAAGCCACAGCCACTAACGCCCCGCATCACCGGGAATTTGCGGCGCGCAGCAGAGCAAATTGTCCGAGTGAATGCGCTTGTTAGGCTTACTTGAATGTTTCGCCATTTTCTACGTTCAAATAAATACGATTATCGTTGGTCATTCCGCCACAATATGTGAAATACACAGGTTCTAATTTGTGATTAATAACCGATTTCACCCAACCGCCCACCTCTTGGAAATCACTAAGTTGGCACCTGCCGTTATTGATTAGAGTTTTTGAAGCGGAAACAAATACGTCTTGATGCGCTTCAAAATCATCAGATGATGATATTGCTGCGAAAATCGGGTCACCTAAATTCGTTAGTGTTTCTGTTTGATGTTTTTCCGTGGAAAGATATTTACCATAAACCCACCGAGCAACCTCGCCAGATAATTGTTCTACTTCACCATCATAATACTCAGAGATTCTGGCCCAATTGCCCTTGGTTTCAAATACTTCGACCCTCTGCCCTCTATCAAGGACATTGGTAATTTTTCCATCGTTGTTTGGCGCTAGGCGTACATTCAGTTTTGAGGCTGTAACAAAATGCTCACCACTTCCAATTTCGATTTTTATGGGGTCTGCACCAGAAGAACTTGTTGATTCTTGCTGGGAGTCTGATTGGAGGTAAAACCAACCTATGGCAATAAGTGAAACAACAGCGATACCCGTGGGGCCTAGAGCTCTTAGGAAACCAATTATGACTCCTATCACTATTGCGACAATTAACCAATCGTCCATTTGTGCCTCTCGTTTTACTAAGCCTAACAGCTTATTAGTTTGCTTTCTTATTAAACCGCAACACCATCACCCAGTCCAATACTGCTTCACAACCTGAATAACCTCGATTTTTCAGATCA
>NZ_FONF01000063.1:0-1922 GCF_900112835.1 Marinobacter sp. DSM 26671
GTGCGCCGTTTTGCTAGGTAAATCAAGCGCTTACGGCATTCGTGCTACAAGTATAGGCTGTTGGTAGGCCTATTGCAAACCTGACTTATCCTCGCCCAGTAATGGGCTTGAACCTCGAAAGAGGGAGGGGAGTGCAGCATGTCAGGAAAAGGCGGGTGGCGGTGAAAGAGTCTAACTTGCGCCCGTCATTGCAAGTCCCATACGGTTAAGCCTGATTGGTTGAACCATAGTCCTTTGTGGGTTTCGGGATATCAGTGACCTATGACTCTTGAGAGGTCACTTCACGTGTAGTCGGGGAGATGATTAGAACACCCGGCTAACCAACCACGTGACACGCGCTCGGTGAGAGTGTTAAGGGGACGTAAGTGGAACCTAAGTGGGACGCACCTTGACTACCTAGAAATGCGGGATTGCCTAAACAGGTCTCAACTATGGGCCTGCACGGCAACGGAGACTTCGTAGTACCCAATGTTGACCTGTAATGGGTCTAGCAGTCAGTAACCAACCTGACCTGAAAGCTGGATATAAGTTTCTAGCAATAGTAATGAAAGTCCAACCGTAAGGGGGAAGGGAGTCAGACAAGAACATGCCAATAGAGCGAGGTTCGATAGTCAGTGCTATCTCAAAGAACACTCAATGCGCTAGGTGGTATAGGCAAAGCGAGTAAAAGTGGAGCCAAGGTAAGGAAGCTGCACAAGATCATGTGTAGCAACAGGGACTTGTGGACTCAAGCGTATGCGAACATTTACGCCAATAAAGGGGCTTTGACCCGAGGGGTAAATGGAAACACGCTGGATGGATTCGGGGAAGACCGGGTGACTCATCTGATCTACTTGATCCAGACCGGAGTTTACAAACCAAGTCCTTGCCGCAGAGTGGAGATACCGAAAGACCCGAGGAACCCAAAAGGCAAAACCAGACCTCTGGGGGTGCCAAATGGTGATGACAAACTCATCCAAGAAGTAATGCGGATGTTGTTGGAGGAGATCTATGAACCGGTCTTCTCAGATTGGAGCTTTGGCTTTCGGCCAAACCGATCATGTCATACCGCCCTCAATGAGATAAGGGATAGCTGGAAGGGAACCAAATGGGTCTGTGACGTAGACATCAAAGGGTACTTCGACAATATCGACCATGATCGCTTGCTGCATTTTATGAGCAAACGTGTTGATGACCGAAAGTTTCTGAACCTGGTTCGGAGATTTCTGAAGGCCGGATACATGGAAGACTGGCGATACTACGGCACGCACAGCGGGACACCTCAAGGAGGGATTATCTCTCCAATTCTGGCCAACATTTACCTGCACGAACTCGATGAGTTCATGGTGAGTAAGGTCAAGGAGTTCAGCATGGGCAGCCGGAGAAGACCCAACCCTGAATACCGAAAACTTCTGTGCAATCGGAGTAATCGGATAAAATGGCTCAAAGAGCGAAGCGACATAATTGAAGAAAAGGCTGCTATATGGCGGCGTGAGATTCAGGAATGGGGGGAAAGACTCGGCAACATGAGCAGTGTGCTGATGGACGACCCCGGCTTCAAGCGTCTGAGGTATGTCAGATATGCGGACGACTTTTTGATTGGTGTCATTGGCACTAAGCAGGAAGCGAAAGCAATCATGGCAGACGTCACCCGCTTCGTGGAAACGGAGTTGAGGCTGGAAATCTCGCAAGAGAAATCTGGCATCGTGGACCCAAAACAAGGATTTACCTTTCTAGGCTATTCCGTCGTCTGTCGGCGCGAAAGCAAGAGGGTAAAGTGCGTGGTCAGTCATAAGGCTGATGGAAGCAAGGTGCATGGAACTAAACGTACCATTACCGAGCACGTACATCTTGGGGTTCCTCGGGAAAAAGCGCAGAAGTTCGTGGAGCTTAAGGGCTACGGTCTCTATGACTCAGGAAAGGCGTTGGCCAAGAAGGCGCTC
>NZ_FONF01000076.1:0-1236 GCF_900112835.1 Marinobacter sp. DSM 26671
TAGCCCGGATTTCTCATAGTGCTCCAACAACCTTCGCAGACCAAGCCTGGTAGTGCCAGATCCGAGTGGTCATGGTCGAAGTTGGCGATTATTTAGCCAGTTTCCGGCATTCAGGCACAACTCCCCCTTTCCCCCATTGGTATCGGGCCGGGGGAGCCCGATTATCTACTGGGGCACCAAGCGCTGAACCAGTGCTGAGAGATCGTTCTTGTGTGGATAGCTATCACTCATCAACACCCGTATTCGGCGGGTGTTGCGGATGATGACTGCGCCAACCTTGATCAGCTTCAAGCGCAAGGTGCCGGCACTCATACGTTCGAAGGGCGTGTTTTTCAGATGCACCCGCAAACGCTCGAACAGGGTGTAGGCGAAGCCGGATAAGATCAGCCGCCACTGGTTGGTCCACCAGTGTGTGCTGGAGGTGCGACCGGCAAACAGATCCAGTTGTTGATCCTTGATCCGGTTCTCCATATCACCCCGTGCGCAATACTGTTCGTAGTAGAGCTTGAATCCGTCATCGTAGCGGGAGCTGATAACGAACCGGGGGTTCGGGCCTTGAGGGCCATATTCCAGGCGCGCAACCACCCAGCGTGGCTTATGCCAGCTTCGGGCTTTGTAGCGGAAGCGGAAGGTGCTGGCGAGCTTATGGCCATGAGCCTCGTAGTAGGTCCGGACTTTGTCCATGGCTGGGGCGGCAAGCGCCTCCAGCCGCTGGTTGCGGGCCATGCCTACGATGTAATCCACCTGGTTGCGATCGCACCAGGCCAGCAGTCGGGGCTTGCTGAAGTGGGAGTCGCCCCGGAACACGATCCGGGTCTGTGGCCAATACTCGCGAATAAATCGCACCAGCAGCGCCAGAATGGCCCAGCTGTGCCGGGCATCACCTCGATTGCTGGTGCGCAGATAGCTCACCAGCAAGTGCCTACCGCAGAAGACGTAAAGCGGGAAGTAGCAGTGATGGTCGTAATACCGGTTAAAGAACTTACCCGGCTGGTCGCCGTGCACCGGAATATCGGTGCCGTCAAAATCCAGCACGATTTCCTTGGGCGGCTTCTCATGCTGCTCGATAAAGTGGTGCCAGAGCAACTCATGCGCTTTGACAATGGTTTGCCGATCCATCGCCTGCTCCATTCGACAAAGCGTGGACTTGCCGGCCAGAGTCGAGGCATTCCCCGTGGCGGTTTGTAGTGCCTGATCAAAGCGAAGCGCTTCATGATCATTCAGATCTTCGTAGCC
>NZ_FONF01000061.1:0-1992 GCF_900112835.1 Marinobacter sp. DSM 26671
GCGACGAAGCCCATTTCATTGCGCCTTCGGTTCCATTCCATGGGCGCGCATACTGCAAGCGCTATTCGTCTTACTCGAATGTCCGCTTTGCGACCATACCGTGTACCAAAAGCTTGTTCCTTGAGGGCACAAAACATGTTGTGCCGCTGGCCTGGGTTTGGGATCGCGGAGCCAGAGA
The DNA here is from genome assembly GCF_900112835.1 of Marinobacter sp. DSM 26671. Lineage (NCBI taxonomy): Bacteria > Pseudomonadati > Pseudomonadota > Gammaproteobacteria > Pseudomonadales > Marinobacteraceae > Marinobacter > Marinobacter sp. DSM 26671. Next base: position 179 of record NZ_FONF01000061.1, read on the forward strand.
ATGGCTTGGCCAGAAGCGCCGGTCCATCGCCAATGATCCGGTTAATCTTTTGCCGGTCAAGGCGAGCCTGAGCAAGGGAGCCAAAGGCCCCGACGAATGGCTGCCCCCATTGGGCGAGTGCGGCTATGTAGCTCGCTTCGTTCGGGTGGTAAAGTCATACTATCTGCAGCCCACTGCCCCGGAGTTGGCCTGCTTGTGATTGCGGAGAGTGTGCCATGAAAACCAAACGCCCAACCGAAAAAGAACTCCTGGACGGCCTAGATGCCCACACGGCCCATGCTGACGAGCTGGCCGAGCCGCTCCCTCAGGAGCTTACACCTCTGGAACGCCTAAAGGGGACAGTCAAAGCCTACGAGCGACCAACTGATCCGGTTTGGGACGAGTGGTTCGACTCTGAAGGCGTTAGTGACGACTTTATGGAGGATCGAGAGCAGCCCAAGAAAGGACGAGAATAATGGCTATCGATAATGAAAAGGCCAAAGGGCATGTGGCTCTCAAGGGATTCTTTGGTATCTGTCGCGAGTGGGACTGCACCCAGGAAGAGATGATGCAGATGCTCGGCGGTGTATCCCGGAGCACGCTGGCCAAGTATCAGAAGCTGCCACACGTAAAGCTCTCGCGGGATACCCTGGAGCGCATCAGCTACATCCTGGGCATCTACGAATCCCTGAGGGTTATGTATCCAACGGCCGAACGCGCCAATCGTCGGATTCGCCTGGAAACCAGTGAGCCTCCCTACCTTGGAGCGTCAGCCCTGGACTTTATGGCGCAAGGCTCCATGAAGCACCTCATGGAAACTCGACGCTACTTTGATGCAAAGCGGGCGGGGTGACCAGCCCCCGTCGACCAAGATTTTGGGCGGTCAGTTTGGTCACCTTTTTTGCTTGAGCGGTAGGAAATACGGAGCCAGCTCGAGAGGCCTTCCATGCTAAGGATCACCCGGATCGACCTGAACCCCTTTTTCACCTTGCCGCACCGCACCAGCGGCTCTGCCGGTGTGCCTCTGCATAATCGCCTGCCGTTTTATCGAGCCTATGCCACCGGCCTTCCGAGTCATGTGAAGAGTCTTGTGCTGACCTCTGATCTCCAGGGGCGAGAAGCCGGCAGTCAGAATCGGCTGCTCGGCGTGCCTGTGGCTGAGGCACTTTCGGCATTGTCTCGGGAAGGTGTCATTCCGGCTCCCGACGCGGTGTTTCTTTGCGGCGACCTGTACGACTATCCCGACTGCCACAAAAGGGGCGGTACTGGAACGGTAGATGAGGTGTTCCAGGCGTTTTCTGAGGTCACGCCCGAAGTTGTCGGCGTCCTGGGGAACCACGACCAGATGGATCATCCCGAAGCGCTTCCAGATAACACCACCCTTCTGGATGGCGGGGTGGTTAGGGTTTTGGGCAACCTGAACGTCGGTGGCGTCAGCGGTATCGTGGGCAATCCGAATCGCAATCAACGGCGAACCGAGGACGATTTTCTGGCCGCACTGGAATCGGTAACCGATCAAGCCCCTGAGATCCTTCTGCTCCATCAAGGCCCAACCGACCCGGAACGGGCGAATCGACGGGGTGATCCTGGGGTAGCGCTGTCGCTCGAAACCGGATTTCAAGGGCTCACCGTGTTCGGCCATACTCGGTGGGGCTGGCCCTGGCTGATTTCTCTGGGTGAGGGTCAGGCTTTGAATGTCGATGGGCGGGTCGTGGTGGTTTTGCCGGAGGTTGACGGAGTTTGCGTATTCCAGACCAAAGTTGCCACTGATTCCAGACGAAGCCTGCCACCCATTCCACGCGAAAGCTGCCACTGATTCCACGGCAAAGCTGCCA
>NZ_FONF01000058.1:0-2353 GCF_900112835.1 Marinobacter sp. DSM 26671
TACGACTATACAGCAGTTGCCGTCCCTGGAAAGAGATGTTTTGGGCGGTGAAAAATGTCCGCTTTGTGGTCGACCTGAATGTCCGCTTTGCGACCAGGTTGGACAACAGGAAACAATTTTCTGAGCCATACTTAAAGGCCCTTACCCTCCGAAGAGGGCCACACCATGACATTTCCTATCAGCAACGCTCCCTGGAACAAGGGAAAGCTCGTTGGCCAGAAACTACCGCTCAAACTCGAACAAATATGGGCTATCCGTATTCGGTTGGAGATTGCTAAGAACATCCGAGAGCTGGCGATGTTCAACATGGCAATTGATTGCAAGCTCCGGTCCTGCGATTTGGTAAAGCTCTTGGTTCGAGATATTTCCAGAAACGGAGAGGTTCTGGATCGGGCGCAAGTCACTCAGCAGAAAACCAGTCAACCTGTTCAATTTGAGATAACGAAAAAGACGCGCGAATCGGTCGAAGCGTGGATCGAATTGCGCGGACTCTCAGGTATGGATTATTTGTGGCCGAGTCGGATGAGAAAATTCGACCACATCACTACCCATCAATATGCCCGTCTCGTCAAAAAATGGATAACCAGCATTGGACTTGATCCTTCAGTCTACGCAACCCATTCGATGAGACGAAGCAAAGCTACATTGATCTACAAGAAGACCAAGAATCTGCGAGCTGTACAGTTGCTGTTGGGACACACGAACATGTCGAGCACCGTGCGATACCTTGGCGTCGAAGTCGAGGATGCTCTGGAGATAGCTGAGAGTATTGAGATCTAAATGCGTAACTTGGCTCCTTGGTCGCTGGATGTTGCAGACGCTGCGAGGTCCGGTCGATGATCACCTTCGGATTCCGATCAGGCTCCTTCAGTCGTAAACAAAAGCGAACATTCACAGTGCCTCAGATCTTCGGCTCTTTCTGCCGTGGTTGGGCGCTTGGTCATTTCTCAAGAACCCGGCAAACGATCAAATGGACTCACAGTTCCTGCTCTTCGATCACCAATAATATGGGTATAGATTTCAGTCGTCCGAATATCGCTGTGGCCGAGGATTTCCTGGACTGTTCGGATATCACTTCCCGATCTCAGTAGCTCAGTGGCAAAAGCGTGGCGAAAAGTATGCGCCGTCACCCGTTTGGTAATTCCGCTCGCTTGTACGGCCTGCCTTAATTGCCGCGCGTATGTCGAATGATGAAGGTGATGTCGGCAGACATATCCTGCAATGGGGTGAACGCATCGTGTTGAAGACGGGAATAGATACTGCCAACCAAAGTCTTTCATGACTGGTCCGTACTTCTTATGCAAAGAAGCCGGGACCGACGTGAGCCCGAATCCCTCGGCCAGATCAGACTCATGGATCTCTCGTGAATGGGCAATCTGCCGCTCCATGTTCTCTCTTAAATTGCCGGGAAGAAGGGTGTATCGATCTTTTCGGCCCTTTCCGTTGAACACCAGCAAGTTCCGGCTTTTCAGGTCAATGTCTTTTATGCGAAGCGAGAGAGCTTCGCTGATCCTCAGGCCACAGCCATAAAGAAGTGCAGTGATTAGCCAATACTCCGCTTCCATATTCCCCAGAATAGAAGCGACTTCCTCCGGGTTGAGAACCGTGGGCATGCGCCGGGGCGTTTTCGACATCTTGTATTGCAGGTTTTCGATCTCCCTTTTCAGCACATTCTTGTAGAGGAAGATTATGGCGCAGAGTGCCTGGTTTTGGGTGGCGGGGCTGACCCCTCGATTTACGGCGAGATGATTCAGGAAACGCTCAATTTCGTGATTGCCCATCACCTCGGGGTGTTTCTTGTCATTGAACAGAATGAACTGACGGACCCAGTAGAGATAGGTTTTCTCGGTTCGATAACTGTACTGCTTCGTCCTGATTTCTGTGCGAACCGATTGCAGAAACGGTGATTTAGACACAGTCGCCCCTCCGTGGCTTAAAGCTGTACATTTATACAGTTATAATGAAAACACCCCGAAAATGCCAAAAATTCTGCGGTTTAATTTGCATGAGGCTGCACATTTTTCACAGGACACTCTAGTAGCTCATTGATTTAGGCTCGAAAATTTTTGGCCTTTTGGATTTAACTTGCAGAAACGTGCAACAATAACTCGCGTGCAAACTTTCCACAGAATCAGGAGAGGAAAAGCTCCTGAGAGCCGGAGGGTAAGGGTCTGAAAAGTCAAGATTATCCGGGGCGTGACTCAGTTTTGGACGGGGTGGCGGCCTTGCGGTTTAATAAGAATTCAGACTAATAAGCTGTTAAATTTAAGGGAGCCTATGCAGGACACTGGATCGGGATTCGTCAGCACGCTGGAGTCGCTTGCCCAATCTTTCGTAGTTGCTTCGGTGCTTT
>NZ_FONF01000060.1:0-2181 GCF_900112835.1 Marinobacter sp. DSM 26671
CCCCGCGTCGCTACGCTCCGATGGGTGGCAGTCTTGCTCCGGTCCGGGTGGCAGGCTTCACGTGGAATGGGTGGCAACCTTCAGCGGTTTATGCAGAGTTTTCGGTTTCAGTGCAAAGGTCAAAATTCCATAGCCGGAAAAAATGTCCTAGAAACCGTGGACACACCATGGACACAATTTGGACACAGACAAATAAAAAGGGCCTACGTTTTCACGTAAGCCCTTGAAAAATATGGCGCGCCCGAGAGGATTCGAACCTCTGACCTCTGCCTCCGGAGGGCACAGATTTAGGTCGGTGTTGAGCGGTATAGTAGGGGCTGATTCGAGCCAGTTCAAGCAGATGCAGTAAGAAGACCTGCTTGTATGGAACCCTTGTCCTGAGCGGTTTTCAACGATTAACGCCATTTCTGGGCACAGAGATGTCCTGAATTGATTGACTGAAATTGGACACTTTGACCGCTGCCTGACATGGGATTTCTTCGATCGTATGGCATTATCTCATGCCTTTGAGTTTGGTCAATGTGTCGGGTTTTGGCTGTCTCGTTAAGGACAGAAGAGACTCAAAAGAATTGTAGCATGCTACATATTTTTGAGTTTTTTGAAGCGGATAGGGGGCACCATTTTCGTCTCAAGTTCCACGCCTCTGCAGACAATGTTGAAACGCCGGGACCGTCCTCACGCAAGGTTCAAGAGCGTTGCTGTGTAGCTGGGAATTGTTTGCTGGGTGAGATTTAGCAAATGTCTCAGACGGCAATTCACCAAAAAGTTGTCTGTAGTCTGAGGAGAACTGGCTTAGATGGTAAAAGCCGTTGAATGAGGCAGCTTCAGAAACGGAGCTTGTTGAAGGCTGGCACAGCATTCTTTTCGCCCTGTTTAATCTGCTTATCCTCAGGAAGGTCATGGGGCTAATGCCAAGAATCGTCTCAAAGCTATATTGCAAAGTCCGCCGGCTAGCGCACCCCACTTCGCATAGAGTTGTCATGGTGACAGGGGCAATACTCTCCGTTGCCATGTAATCCTTGATTCGCTCTACCACGGCTTTTCTGTGCTGATAACTTGGAGCCACCTTCTTATTGGGGATCTCCTCCGCTAACAACTCCAGCAACCCCATGATCAACAAGTCATGGTGAAGGTCTGAGTCGATTTTGTTTATTGTTGGCTGAAGGATTCGCCGCAATAAGTATCGGAAGTTCTGTAAAGTTCTTAGTGAAAGGCGTAACCGAGGGTAGTTCTTGGCATCTAGCAACTTAAGATCAATATCCTCTGATGCCTTGTGGGACTGAAGCTTGGCTTTGCTAACAACAATGCTTAGCATGTCGAAGCTTTCTGGAGTGACGAGCTCGAATTCTGTGCTCCCAGGCCTACAGAGAACATCACTGGATTCGACGCTCTGGCCATTGATGCGCGTTTCGTTGCGCTTACTTGGAAACCCGAACCAAAATGAGTCTGGCCAAACCTTACAGCGCTGAAGTAAGGAGCGGCCAGTATGTTCATTGAATAACTGAAGCCCACCAAAATTCAGCTCGTCGATACGTCCGCAAAAACGCCCCGCCCCTATTTGGTCGTACTCCTGTTCCCAGTCTGTAAGGTTGCCTGCCTGATCATTGGCATCATTTGCGATGACTGTGCACCTATGTGGTGCATGTTGTTCTTGTCGGTGCACTGCGACCTCGGTGTCGGCATGCACTTTGAGTATGGGCGTGACGCAGTTTTCGTGCACATAAGGCTTTAAGGCTGTTTTCATAGCACTTTTGTGCCCCTTAATGTTTGCCAAATTTCGATAACGCCCTCTTGGCGTAGCTCGCTACATTGAAATCCACAGCAAATTACGTTCCGTGTCGGACGGGGCGTGAATCTTGTTTTCAGTGAAAAAAGCGAGAGGAAGTTTATGTCCCATAGGTATGTCTACCAGTTAGGCACCAGAACCTGGTCGTTTCAGGGATTACGGGATGTCATGGCCAAAGCATCGCCTGCGAGATCCGGCGATCGACTCGCCGGCGTGGCAGCTTCCAGCGCGGAAGAGAGAGTTGTGGCCCAGATGTGTCTGGCCGAGGCAATAAATCGTTGTCGATATGAAAATTAAAATTAAGGAGTTTCAGGTGAGCAAAATCTTCAAATCAATAAGCGCTCCGCTGGCGATAGCTTTAGTAGCAACACCGGCGTTGGCCGCGGAGCCGGTCG
>NZ_FONF01000057.1:0-2354 GCF_900112835.1 Marinobacter sp. DSM 26671
CCCAGGCCAAGCGCATGGGGCGGCTGAGCCTGATTGATGCCGACATCAGCATTAAAAAAGTCGAACTCTCTGGCGTCAGTGGCCTGCAGTTTTTCTTCAGCGATGGCCATTACCGGGGCCTGTACCCCTGGGGCTTTCTGCGGGAACTGAGCGAGCAGGTGTCATGAACCAGACGTTGCGCGCCATCGACACTCGTTGGTGGGCCCCTGCGCGGTTGCGCTATCCGGGCGCCGCCCTGTGCGTGGTACTGGCCCTGGCCGGCAGTTTTCTGGCCAACCACTATGGTGCGCCGGCACTGGTGCTGGTTCTGCTGCTGGGGTTCGGTTTTGCCAGTCAGGCGACCGACACGCGGCTGCAGCCAGGGGTGGCCTTTTGCAGCCGCCAGGTCCTGAGAATCGGAATCGCATTTCTCGGCGCACGGATTGGCGTGGAACAGATGCTCACGGTTGGCAGCCTGCCGCTGCTGATGGTGCTTGCCTGTGTGCCCATTACCATCGGCTCGGCGCTGCTTTTGGGCCGCTGGATGGGGCTGCCCACCCTGCAAAGCCTGGTCGCTGGTGTGGCAGTAGCAATATGCGGCGTTTCTGCTGCGATTGCGGTTGCTGCCGTGATTCCCCAGGGCAAACTGGAAGACCGCCGGTTGCTGGGCGTGGTGGTGGGCGTTACCGCCCTGGGCACCCTCAGCATGCTTGTGTTACCACCCTTGTTTTCATCGCTTGGCTACAACGACACGCAAACCGGGCTGTTACTGGGCGCCAGCATTCACGATGTGGCCCAGGCCGCTGGTGCCGGCTACCTGGTATCAGACACAGCCGGTGATATCTCAACCCTGACCAAGCTGCTGCGGGTTGCCCTGCTAGCGCCGATGGTGCTGCTGCTGGGCGCGTTACTTAACAGGAACAACAGCGGCAAAGCCGAACACCCCTGGTTTCTGCTGGGTTTTATCGCGCTGTTCGCCATGAACAGCCTGGGCTGGCTGCCGGAAGATCTGCGTGACGCCCTGACCACCGCATCCAAGGCCTGCCTGCTGGTCACCATGGCGGCGCTGGGCATGCGCACCAGTCTGTCATCGCTGATTGCCCAGGGCTGGCGGCCGTTTGCGCTGCTGGCCATGCTCAGCACGCTTCTGGTTTTAACTGCCATGACATCCATGGCTGTTTTTTCACTGTGAATCTTTATTGATATAGCCAACACGGAGGACATACCCATGGCTGCAATCGGAACCGAAAACGTCATCAGCGTTCACCACTGGAACGACACCCTGTTCAGCTTCAGAACCACCCGCGATCAGAGCCTGCGCTTTGAGAATGGCCACTTTGTGATGATCGGCCTGCCGGTGGACGGCAAGCCACTGCTGCGCGCCTACAGTATTGTCAGCGCCAACCATGAGGAATACCTGGAATTTCTCAGCATCAAGGTTCAGGACGGCCCGCTGACGTCCCGGCTGCAGCACCTGCAGGAGGGCGATTCCCTGTACATCGGCCGCAAGCCGGTGGGAACCCTGGTGATGGGTGACCTGAACGACGGCAAGAACCTTTACCTGTTCGGCACAGGCACCGGCCTGGCCCCTTTCATGAGCATCATCCGGGACCCGGAAGCCTACGAGCGCTATGAAAAAGTGATTCTGGTGCACTGCGTGCGGGAGGTCAGCGAACTGGCCTATCACGACTACCTGACCCAACAACTGCCGAACCACGAATTCCTGTCGGAAATCATCGGTGACAAACTGATCTACTACCCCACAGTGACCCGGGAGCCCTTCCGCAACGAGGGCCGGATTACTGACCTCATCGAGTCCGGCAAGCTGACAGATGACATCGGATTAGCGCCCCTGAACCCGGAAACCGACCGGGCCATGCTCTGCGGCAGCCCCGGGTTGCTGAAAGACCTGACAAAGATGCTGGACAGCATGGGCTTCAAAGGCTCTCCCCAACAGGGTGTGCGGGGCGATTACGTGATTGAACGGGCATTCGTCGAGCAATAGCAAGTCAACAGACCGGAGCAATTACCATGTCAAATGCAGTTCCCGGAGTGAAACACCTGATCGCCGTCGCCTCCGGAAAAGGAGGCGTTGGTAAATCCACTACCACAACCAATCTGGCGATGGCACTGGCAAGCACCGGCGCCCGGGTCGGCATCGTCGATGCCGATCTCTACGGGCCGAGCCAGCCACGCATGCTGAACCTCAGTGGCCTGCCAGACACGACCGGCGGCAAGATTCTGGAGCCCATGGTCGGCCACGGAATCCAGACCATGTCCATCGGCTTTCTGGTGGATGAGGAATCACCCATTATCTGGCGTGGCCCGATGATCACCCAGGCTCTGACACGGCTGGTGTATGAAACCCGCTGGGA
>NZ_FONF01000056.1:0-2400 GCF_900112835.1 Marinobacter sp. DSM 26671
AGTTTTTCTTGGTCCAATTGCGTACCCACGATGGTATCCTTTTGAAAAGACTACTCAGTCGTGGGCAGTTACACAATTTGGTTTACAGCCTCCGCAAACGTGGCCTCCAGTAATGGAGGCTTTTTTATATTCAGCTATGCCTCTATCGCCATCGAGTTTTCTGTTTATAAATTACTTTAACAGATAAAAGAACCGTTAAATTTAAAAGCGAATTTTCACGCATGTCCACTAATTTTTCGGGCGCAGAGGTTTTATGGGTTTTTGGGGTTGCTTTTCTACAGGCTCTTGTTGCATGGGTTTATCAATTCTATTATTTTTGAACTTAGGAGCCGTACGATTTACCTTTTTCTCTTTTGGAACTATTACGGTTTTCTTTTTTACGTCCGGTGCTCGAGCTTTTCGGATCTGATTCACAGTGTCTTTGCTGCTGTCGATGATGAGTTCTAGTGCGGCGAGCTTCGCGTCGTAGTGCGATTTGTCCACGTTCTTTCGAATAATCTCCAGTGCTCGCTGAATGTCTCGTAAGGGTGTATTACTCATATTGCCTGTCCTGCGTTGGGTGGGGTAGAAAAATCACCACCTCAAATCTGTAAGTACTGGGTGCTAAAAATCCGCGCGCTGCACAATCGGTTGCTGTAGCACTGTTTTCAGTCATCTAGCCAGGTTAAAGTGCTGCGACTGTTGATGTGCTGGTGGCATTGCTCACTCAAAGATAGGAATGTTCTTCCAAGCTTCAGGTGGGTGTCTGTTTCTATCATTTTCGTACCGTAATGCTGTAGCTTGCTCGCGCAGATTGCGACAGTGCTTGTGCTCGGCTCTGCGCCTTTAAATCGTACGGTTCGCAAATAGCACTCACTTCTACACAGCCAATCGCTACTGAATTCGCTTTCGCTATTAACAGCGCCTATCTGTTTTAGTAAGTTGAACACTTCGTCTAATATCGTTTTTGCCACTGACTTTTCCTCTGTTGATAAATAACTGTAGATACATTGCAATTAGCCGCTGCATTGTATTTATCTGTTTACAGCACCCGTTAGAAATAGATGTCGAGTTTGCCAACTCAGGTTGATGCCAACGGAATTTCGTCTTTTCGCCAGCACCCTAGCTCCAACAGAGGCAACTTCTGTAGAAGAGGAACAAGACTTGAGGCTGAGAATTTCAGTACCTTGTGTGTGCTATGTCGGTAGTGTTTGGCTGGCATAGCATTGCGTTGCGAATAACTCAACGCACGTAAAAGCAACAGCGTAACCCCGCTTTCACCAGAACAATTCTGGTTGTGCGCAAACACTGACAGAGGAACTCACATAAAGCATGAAACTGTCAATTTGAGGCGTGAAGCCTCACTTTGACTTCAGAATCTACATAAATCGCCCAAAGACAAGAGACGAAAGAATACGCTGATGTGTTCGATTGGAGCGAGAGCGGAGTGAGACACAGAAAGCGTTTGAGGAAGCGCAAAGCGCTTACGCAACAGACAGATAGAATATAAGAAAATTATTAAACTGTTATATTTCAGTTTAACCAGCTGATTTTATTAATGTCTTTGGAGCTTAAGCATCGATTGCTCAAAATAAACGTCAGAAAATATACTGCTTACACGAAAACATTACATTTGGAGCAGATGATGGCGCAGGCGAAGACTTTGAGTAAGGCAGAACTGAAGCGCGTACTAGACGTCACAAAGGCGTGCAGCAAATACGCTGAACGCGATTGCACCATGCTATTGCTGACACATTGGTGCGGAATGCGAGTTGGTGAAGTGGCAGCGCTGCGTGTTGAGGACGTACTGGACAGCACTGGCGCAGTGAAAACGGAATTTACACTGGATGCCAGACGGACTAAAAGTAAACGTGCTCGCGCTGTGTACGTGCCTGCTCGGATGCAGAAAGAGCTTCAACGCTATACGCAGCAAACGCTAGACGGCGCTCGCAGCGGCTTTTTGTTCACAACGCAAAAGAGCCAGCGCTTCAGTTCGAACACTGCTACGCAGCTTCTACGACGCTTGTATGCACGTGCTGGCATTGCCGGAGCAACAAGTCACAGCGGACGGCGGACGTTTATTACTGAGCTGGCAGCGAAGGGAACGAGCGTGCGTGTGTTAGCTGAGCTTGCCGGACACCAGAGCATTGCTACAACGCAGCGCTACATCGACATTCAGCCGCACATGCTGCGCAACGCTGTAGAGCTTCTCTAATAGCCTTCTTCGATAAATGGGTCGAGTTCGCTGATAGCTATTCAGGTCGTATCAAATTCGTCAGTAGAAAGCTGATATTTCAGGCACGCATACAGCTCAACCAGGTACTGCGAGGCTGTAAACCAAATTGTGTAACTGCCCACGACTGAGTAGTCTTTTCAAAAGGATACCATCGTGGGTACGCAATTGGACCAAGAAAAACTTAA
>NZ_FONF01000055.1:0-2490 GCF_900112835.1 Marinobacter sp. DSM 26671
GTAAGCGCCGTTAAATCGACCCTCTTGCCCTAATCGTATTGAGCCACTTTTTTCAAAGCCTGCAACTCGGCATTCCAGGGCAGCAAGGCTTCAAGCTTCTCCAGTGTATCGGCCCCAGCAATGCGCTCCAGCACATGGTGGATATAAGCGGAGGGCTCCAGGCCATTGGCCTTGGCGGTTTCTATGAGCGAATAGCAGGTGGCGCTGGCTTTCGCCCCTTGTGAGGTATCGGCGAAGAGCCAGGCCTTTCTGCCGAGGGCAAACGGGCGAATAGCGTTCTCGGCACCGGCATTACTGATGTTCAGGTCACCGCGTTCGCAGTAACCAACCAGAGTGTCCCACTGGTTCAGGGTGTAATCCATGGCCTTACGGGTAAGCAGGCCTTTCATCACCTTTGGGGCATTTTTCTCCAGCCAGGTTTTGAAGGTGTTGAGCAATGGCAGACTCTTTTCCTGCCGCAACTGATAGCGCTCTTCATCGCTCAGATCCCGGGCGGCCTTTTCAATGGCGTACAGTTTGCGGATGTGGCTCAGAGCCACGTCGGCTTTTGAGGGTGGGCCTTTTTTGCCTTTGGCCGGCGCAGCCCGGGACGCTTCCACGTATTTACGTCTCGCGTGGTCCCAACATCCGATTCGGGTCAGCTTGTTCGCGGCACAGACCTGACCGTAGCCGGAATAGCCATCGGCTTGCAGAATGCCCTGAAAGTCATCCAGCAGACGAACCGGTACCTTGCCGCCACGGGAGGGATCATACTCAAACAGCACCGAGGGGTGACCCGGTGGACCGCCCCGGGTCACCCACATCCATTTGTCAGATTGGGCGGTTTTGCCATCCTCCTTGAGCACCTGGATCCGGGTCTCATCGGCCTGGAGGTAATCGCTGCTGTTCTGCACGTCCCGCATCAGATTGATCAGCGGTTTGAACACGTCATCCAGGCGGATGATCCAGTGGGCCATGCTGGTACGGCTGACCTCGTGTCCTAATCGCTTGAGCATCTGTTCCAGCCGGTACAGCGGCAGACCGTCGGCATACTTGGAGGTGATCAGATAAGCGAGCAGTGACGGCGTGGCGGTGCACTTACCCAGCGGATGAACCGGACGGAAGGCAGCGACGATGCGCTCGTCACCGTCTTGCTCGAACACCGCCTTTTCCTGCCAGTACTCCAGCACTTTCAGTTGAGCGGGGATGAACTCCAGTTCTTCCTTCACCTTGGTGAAGAAGGTTTTGCTGGCCCCGGCTTTCTCTTCGTCACTGAGAGTCAGTTCAATACGCTCGCGCAGCAGCTTGTCCGAGAAGCCGCGCTGACGACGCTTGCGGGAACGACGGGGAGCGTCGGCCTCTTCGACATCTTCGGGCAGCTCGTCGCGCAGTTCGTCAATCTCGCCTTCCAGCTCCGCTTCATCGAACAGCAGGATCTGGTTGGGCTGCTTTTCACTGCTGGCCGCGAACTGCTGGATCTTCTTGTGGCGCAGCAGTTCTTCGAGGATGGCGATATAGTTGTCGCGACGCTGAAGGGCCTCGTCGTGCTGTTTCAGTTGAACTTGTTGGTTCTGGAGGACGTCTTCTTTAGCGGCCAATTGTGCTTGCAGATTGCTGATAACAGCCGCCATCTCAGCGGTCGATAAACCGTTGAGATCCGGGGTTTTAAGGGCGTTGTCAGGCGTTGATTTCATGGCGAAATTATAGCAAAAACAACGCCCTGGCACATCAAAAAAGTGCGTCTGAAAGCACTATCCAACGCTCTCGTAATGCAGGGTTTTATGGCCTCTCAACAGCGTGATGTCGTAGCCGTCCAGCAGCCAGTTGATCTGTTCACCGGTCAGCGACATCAAGTCATCCGACGGCCCCGGCCATTTGAACTTTTCTTCAGCCAGAGCTTTGTAATAGAGCACAAAGCCGTTGTCTTCCCACATCAGGCATTTGATCTTGTTCCGCTGCCGGTTGGTGAAGGCATAAAGCGCTCCAGAGAACGGGCTGTGGCCCAGTTCCTGTTCCACCAGCAGGGCCAGGCCATTGGCCTGTTTGCGGAAGTCGATCGGCTTCCGGTACAGGTAAATCTCCGGCAGATCCCAGGCCGGACGCAGATAGCGGTGACGCATCACAGCTGTCTCAGCACAGCGCCCAGCAACTCAATGTTGCCAGCGTGCAGGCCGGTGATTGATACGCCGCCGGGCAGTGACACGGTCAGACCGGCTCCGGCATCCGGAACCGGTGCCACGCGGGTAAATCCGGATCGAGTTTGAACCGGCTTGCTGGGCTCCTCGCTGCCGGTCAGCTTCTGCCGCCAGTAGACAAACCGGTGGTAAACAAGGGACTCTTGTTTGCAGTAGGCCGCACCGGACAGGCCCGAGGCCTGCCAGTCCGCGATACGCTGCTGCCAGGTTTGTTTCCGTTCGATTTGCGTCATGCCGATTCCTCTTGATCTTGGAGAGGAATCCAGTTTGGGTAATCTCAGGGCCGGAGTGTAGGTGCTGATTTATTGGCGCTTAC
>NZ_FONF01000068.1:0-1482 GCF_900112835.1 Marinobacter sp. DSM 26671
ACAAGTGCATCAAATTCGTTCCGGCCCGATGGGCCTCCACCGGACGGCTTTTTCTCCGCTTCGCTGCGCAAAAGCCGCCGTTTATGCAGGCGTTACAGGGAATTGCAAAGCAGGTCATGAGAAGGGAAGCGGTAGTCGAGCATATTGAGCTCAACCCTCTCGGAGAGTTCCGGATGGGTTGTGATGCCTACGGCATGACGATCAAAACGAATTTCGGTGAAATTGAGACGTTTAGGGATGTCCCGGTCATGATTGGACAAACCGATCACTCAAAGTTCGTTGAGCAGTCGTCATGCAAAGGTTATCTCCTTATCAAAGGTGCGTTTGCCACCTACATCGTGGATATCAAAGATCAAACCATTAGTGTTTACAGAGCTACCGTGCGTGGCGTTAACAATGAGTGGTGTGACGAAAACCCGATCTACGGCAAAGAAACTTGTCACGTACAGGGCTTTAGCCGTCACTACCATCTCCAGTTTCCCTTCGTAAGAAAGGATCGTTTCCATCAGGTTTTCGGAGACTACGAAGCCCTGCGTAGGCGCCAAATTCAGGAGCTGACCAATGCCCTGTAACAAGTCAATCAAGTTCGTTCCGGCCTTCGGCCTCCACCGGACGCCCCTGTCGGGCCGCCGCTTATTTCAGCGTTAAAGGCCTTACTCCGGTGTTCTTGGGTTTGGTGTTTTGCCGCGGCTTGGGTGGTTGCCTGCAGGCAGAAAACAGCCCTCAGTCTGGCAACGGTTTTGGCGGCCAATCAGAAGTTTAGGTCGGGGGGCAATCCGGCGCATTCCCTGGAGGAAATCCTCTCATACGGTGCTCTGGTTCCTGGCGGCATGAGTCAAGTTGGTACAAAGTATCCGGAGTGGGCATTCAGCATTGAGTGCCAATACAAAACAACGGGTAACCGGCCCTTAACCAGTCGGTCAACCGGACGCCAAAAGCGTACCGCTTTTGGTTCCCTCCGCTGCGCTCCGGCGCCGGTTACCTCAGCGTTATAAGCCAAGGCATCGGTCATTTTTATAGTAGCTGGGTGCATGGGCCTTGGCGGCAAATTCGGTGGTAGCTTTTGGTTTCGCATCGTTGCCAAGGCCAGCAACTCTGTCGCCCAATTTGGAAACCAGCGTTGGCATCTTTCGGGTTATCGGCAGGGTGCCCAGGTTGTGGGGCTGTTCACCGCAAAATTTGCTCGGGACGGGTAGTTTGGTGGTTAGTATCGGTGCCGGATCACGAGCCGATGCGGGGCTTCTTTGGCGTTCGCATGCAAGCCGAGAAGCAGGGCTGGAAACCAACGGGTGAACCGGCTTCTAACCAGTAGTTGTAGTACGTTCCGGGCCGACGGCCCTACACCGGACGCCTACTACGCTGCGCTCCGTAGTCGCCGCTAAACAAAAGCGTTACAAGGTCAACTGAAAGGTAGTTCAAGTGGTTACCTGCTACTTAAAGTACGTTATAGATCCCTACAAAGCCGCCGAGTTCGAGCGCTAC
>NZ_FONF01000052.1:0-3734 GCF_900112835.1 Marinobacter sp. DSM 26671
TGCAGCTTGCAGGTGCTGATCAGGCTCTGGATGATGCCCAGGTGTTCCGCCCCCAGTTCGGTCCAGCAGAACATCCAGTTTTTTCTGTTATGGAAGTGTTTCCATAATAAGAATTATCCGAGGTCCTCAGTTATGGAAGGTTCCTGATGCAGGCGCTTCAAGGCCGCTTTCCTTCCGCTGCCGCGTCCCAGTGACAGTGATGACTTGCCTTCCATAACTACTGGTGCTGTTGTTTTGACTCCCCCTCATCAGGAAGGAGAGTCACCATGGTTGAGTCTACCCATTCGTTGTATGCACTGGCGCATCAGTGGTTTGCCGATTCGCCGCTCAGTAATAATGAAGATGCTTACGTTAAGTTCCTCATCGAGCGTGGTTACGCGACTGGTACGATCCAGGGATATTTCAGCAGCGTCGCGCATTTCGCCAATTGGTGCAGGACGCAACAAGTCGGTCTTGGCGATATCGATGCAGGGTTGGTTAACCGCTTTATGGATGAGCACCTGCCGGTTTGTCGATGTGCCGTCCGGTGCCGGCGCGCACCTCGCGAGATGCACGCTGCGCTGGGGCATCTGTTTGCGATGCTCTGTGCTAAGGGGCATGGTATCCAGGCGGATAGTTTCCCGGTTTCCGCTCCTATCGCAACGGAACTTGAGGATTTCGATCGCCATCTTACTGAGGTACGAGGACTGGCACCAACCACGCGTTCAGTCCGGTTACGCCATTTGCGCGATTTTCTCATCTACTGTTTTGGCTCCGGGCCGGTACACCTGAAGCGGCTCGGACCGTCGGATGTAATCCGTTTTATCGGCCATTACACAGCGGACTGGGCTCCGGCGTCGATTCTTGCCGCCACCACTTCGTTGCGCTGTTATTTCGCGTTCCGGGCCAGTCAGGGCGAGCAGACCTCCGCGTTGATCGCCGCTCTGCCTCGTGTCGCGCAGTGGCGGTTGGCTGGACTGCCGCAGGTTCTCTCCAACGCGGAGATCGAGCAACTACTCGGTGCCTTCGATCGCGGCCAGGCCACTGGCAAGCGCGATTATGCAATCGCGCGTTGCCTGCTCGACCTGGGTTTGCGTCGAACAGAAGTGGCCCGTCTGTGCCTGGACGATGTGGATTGGCGGACCGGAACACTGATCATTCGCAGTAAGGGCAAGCGCATCGATGTGTTGCCTCTGCCCGGTGTCACTGGGCATGCTATCGCCGAGTACTTGCTGGATGGTCGACCGAACACCACGCGACGAGAGCTGTTTGTGCGGCACCGGCCACCCCTCAATGCGCCAGCTGATCCGGACATCGTGCGCAACGCCATTCGCTATGCGGCGAAGCGCTGTGGACTCGATCACTGTATTCGCGGCACTCACATTCTGCGGCATACCCTGGCCGGTCGACTGGTGCAGGGCGGCGCCCGGTTCAAGGAGATCGCCGACCTGCTGCGCCATCGCAGTCTGGATACCACCACAATCTATGCCAAAGTCGATCTTGAGGCGCTGGCTCAGGTGGCTCTACCGTGGCCGGGGAGGTTGTCATGAACACTCCTGTGACATTTACCGCTCGGGTCGACGCCTATCTGGATTACCGCCGACAGGCCGGCTTTGCATTAAAGATCGAGGGCGAGCAACTGGCGCGATTCGCGCGCTTCGCTGATCATGTCTCGCCTCGGGGAGCTCTGACCATGCAGCTGGCTGAGCAGTGGGCTTGCGCCTCAGGCCGACCAGATCCGCTCACCGCTGCCCGTCGGATGGAACTCTTGCGCCCCTTCGCCCGCTATTGCCAACAGTTCGATCCGGCCACTGAGATTCCGCCCCGTGGTCGCTTTGGGCCCTCTCATCGTCGCCTGACGCCACATATTTTCACCGACGCCGAGATCCGTGCGCTGCTGGAAGCCTGTGCCGATCTACATCCGACAGGCGGCTTACGGGGAACCTGTTGCGCTGCGCTCTTTGGACTGATTGCCTCGACGGGCTTGCGAACATCAGAGGCCACCGGCTTGCAGCGCCCGGATGTGGATCTGGATCGAGACTTGCTGCATATTCAGAACACCAAGTTCGGCAAGTCACGCTGGGTACCGCTGCACTCCACCACGACACAGGCGTTGCAGCGCTACGTACAGCAACGAGATCGAGATCCTTTTGCGGCTACTACCGAGGCTTTCTTCATCTTTGACTACGGCCGACCCGCGACCACGCAGGGCCTGGAATATGCATTCAAACTATTGCGACAATGGTTGCATTGGCGCTCCCGAGGCGGTCACCCGGCACCGCGTATTTATGATCTTCGCCACACCTTTGCCTGCCGTAACCTTGAGCGCTGGTATGCGCAGGGCCTCGACATCGACTGCCATATCCTGGCGCTATCTACCTACCTCGGTCATGCCAAGATCACCGACACTTACTGGTATCTCACCGCAACGCCCGAGTTGCTGGCCCGGGCAGCTCAACGCCTGGAACAATTTCAAGGAGGTGGCTTATGAGTACCTCGGTGCCGGTAACTTTTCCGTGCTTGCTACAGCAGTTTTTTGTGCAGCGCTTGATGCAGCAGCGCCAGGCCAGTCCGAATACCGTATCAGCCTATCGAGATACCTTTCGGTTGCTGCTGACATTTGCCCATCGGCGTCTTGGAAAACATCCCAGCGAACTTACGATGGACGATCTGAACGCCACGCTCGTTCTGGATTTCCTTCACTACCTCGAAGAGGAGCGCCACAACTCGGTTCGCAGCCGTAACGCACGTTTTGCGGCGATCCGGTCGTTCATGGGGTACGTGTCCTTTCAGGAGCCTTCGGCCCTTGCCACCGCGCAGTCCGTGCTCGCCATCCCCATGAAGCGTTTTGAACAGCAACTGATTGGGTTCCTTTCGCGTGAGCACATGGCAGCGATTCTTAACGCACCGGATCGCAATACCTGGACGGGACAGCGGGATCGGGTGATGTTAGCCACACTTTACAATACCGGCGCTCGCGTCTCCGAACTGATCGGAATGCGGCTAGAAGATCTGGTGCTTGGGCCCAGCGCTTCCGTGCGTATTCGCGGCAAAGGGCGCAAGGAACGGTCGACACCCTTGTGGCCTGAGACGGCCGCGCAGCTTAAACGCTGGTTAAGAGCCTATCCTCGCCAGCCTGATCAACCGCTGTTTCCAAGTCGATCAGGCACCCCTCTGACGCGCATAGGTGTGACTGAACGCTTGAAGCTTGCGGTCAGAGCGGTCGCTGCGCAATATCCCGAACTGGCCAAACGACGGGTATTTCCGCATCTGATTCGACATTCCATTGCCATGCATATGTTGCAAGCCGGTGTTGATATCACCGTCATTGCGCTATGGCTCGGGCATGAAAGCCCGGAGACCACTCACAAATATGTCGAAGCAGATCTGGCGATGAAGGATCGGGCATTGAAAAGCATCCAGGCGCCTTCCCAGGCATTGCCGCGGTACCAGCCATCGGACAGTGTGTTGGAGTTTTTACAGAGTCTCTAATTATGCAGGGTTTATAGGGACACCAACATTCAAACAACACAGGGTAGATGCTGCTAAGTGCATCAACTGCCGAGCAAATCAGCATCTACCCTGACCATCTTTCAGAGCACTCAAAGACCACACCCTTCCATAACTAAGGGCCGAGGATAATTTCTGTTATGGAAGTGTTTCCATAACAGAAAAAACTGGATGTTCTGCTGGACCGAACTGGGGGCGGAACACCTGGGCATCATCCAGAGCCTGATCAGCACCTGCAAGCTGCA
>NZ_FONF01000054.1:0-2711 GCF_900112835.1 Marinobacter sp. DSM 26671
GCATCTTTCGAGCACTCGCCGAGCACCGGAATCGAGTCGGTTGAACCCAGTTTGCCCAGGGCATCCACGGCCTTTTCCCGAACCTGCCAGAGCTCGTCTTTGGTGGCGTCCATCAGGGGCTGAATAGCGGCCTGGTGGTCCAGCTTGCCAATGCTGTTGGCGGCTTCGCAGCGCACCTGCCAGTGGCCGTCTTTCAACAGGCTGATCAATGCCTGCCCGACTTGTTGCGGGGTGGCGTAAACCAGGGCGCCAGTGGCAGCCCGGCGAACTTCCGGGTCCTTATCGTGCTGGGCGGTTTCAACCAGCGCCGGCAGGTTCTCGGCCTGTTTCAGCCATCCCAATACGGCAACGGCCTCGCGGCGAACTCTTGGGTCGTCATCGCCGAGACGTTTGAGGGCGGGGCTCTGGGCAGCGGGCAGGCGCAGCGGCTTGAGCGCCCGCAGAATGCCGGACACCACGAAGCCGTCCGAACTGTTGTCCAGGGCCTTCAGCAGCGGTTCACCGGCAGCCGGGTCTTTCAGGTCAGCCAGTGCATGGGCAGCGCTGTTGCGCACTACCTCGTCGTCGTCGCCGAGCGCGGCTATCAGGGCATCGGCCATGTCGGCCGCCTCGAATTCGTCGACTACCTTGGCGGCTTCCTGGCGTACGTTGGTGTCAGGGTCATTCAGGGCGTGGATGACCAGTTCCACGGCTTCCGGCTCACCGGAATCGACCAGGTCCATGACCGCCACCCTGCGAATTCCGGGGTCGTCGGACGTGAGTTTGACGGCAATGGCCTGTAATTCGGGATCGTCGTATATTTTCATGGCTTACCTCAGCTCAACAGGTATGGAATGTTGACGGTGACTGCATCTGTGGGGCAGTCAGCCTCACAGGGCATGCAGTACCAGCACTCGTCGTATTTCATGTGAGCCTTGCCGGTGGCTTCGTTGATCCACAGCACGTCCAGCGGGCAGACGTCGATGCAGACCGTACAACCTTTGTCGGCGATGCATTTATCCTCGTCGACAATGACAGGAACGCTTGAATGATGGTTTGCGATAGGCATGTGTTTGTCCTCTCTCGATCAATCTGTTTTATGGGATATCAGCCGTTAGCCGCTTTCTGGACCCGCATCTTGCGATAGGCGTCTTTTTCTTCACCCAGGGATACCAGGTAATCCGCAATGGGCCGCTTGCCGCTGGCCATTTGTCCGTTTTCGTCCTTGAACAGGCGGCTGTGGTAGAACCATTCGGCGTCGTTCTGATCCGGGTAGTCCACGCGGTAGTGGTACAGGCCCCAGCGGGATTCCTTGCGGTACAGCGAGGCGCGGGCGGCCATTTCGGCGCAGTCGATGATGGACTGGACTTCCATGGCCCTGAGCAGTTCGTGGGGATCGCGAGCGCAGAGCCGTGGCACGTCTTCACGGACGGCCAGAATCCGCTCCAGCCCGATTTCCATTTTCTTGGTAACCTTGGGGGGTTGCAGGTAATCGTTTACCAGGCGACGGACTTTGTATTCCATCTGTTCCGGCGGAATGCCGTCGGCTACTTTCATGGGCGCCTGGATGCGATCAAGTTCGGCCTTGATGAAATCTTCGTCGAGCTTTGGCTCACCCCGGTCTTTAATGAACTCGACCGCGCTTTCGCCGCAGATCTGGCCGTACACGAAGGCGCCCAGCATGTAGTTGTGGGCCACGCTGGCCATGTCGCCTGCACAGTAGAGACCGGGGACAGTGGTGGCGCCGGTTTCGTCGGTCCAGACGCCGGAAGCCGAATGCCCGGAGCAGAAGCCTACTTCCGAGATATGCATTTCAACCATGCGCTCGCGGTAGTTCACATCGCGGCCCTCATGGAAGCGGCCCCGGGACGGGCGCTCGTTGGTGTGCAGTACCGTCTCGATTTCCTCGATAGTCTCTTCAGCAAGGTGGTCCAGCTTGAGGAACACCGGGCCGGTGCCCGATTCCAGCTCCTTGAAGAACTCCAGCATCATCTGGCCGGACCAGTAGTCGCACTCGATGAAACGCTCACCGAACGCGTTGGAGGTGAAACCGCCCAGCGGGCCGGTCACATAAGCGCAGGCCGGGCCGTTGTAGTCTTTCAGCAGCGGGTTCACCTGGAAGCACTCCAGGTTCGCCAGGTCGGCGCCGGCGTGGTAGGCCATGGCATGGCCGTCGCCGTTGTTGGCCGGATTTTCATAGGTTCCGAACAGGTAGCCCGAAGTGGGCAGGCCCAGACGGCCGGCGGCACCGGTGGCCATGATCACCGCTTTGGCGCGGATGATGATGGGCTCGGCGGTGCGGGTGTTAACACCGATCATGCCGGCGATCTTGCCGTCCGGATCCTTGAGCAGGCGGGTCGCAGTGAAGCGGTTTTCAATCTGCACCCGGTTGCGGCGCAGGCGGCGGTAAAGGATCTTTTTAACGTTATGGCCCTCCGGCATGGGCAGCACATAGGTGCCCAGGTGGTGGACCTTCTTCATGTCGTAATCGCCGGTCTCGTCTTTCTGGAAGTGCACTCCCCAGGAATCCAGCTTTTCAATCATCGGAAAAGATCTTGTGGCGTAAGCCATAAGTGCAGGCTGGTGCACCACGCCATCGTTGGCGATGGTTATTTCCTTTACGTACTGCTCGGGTGTGGCATGGCCCGGTACTACAGCGTTGTTCAGGCCATCCATGCCCATGGAAATGGCGCCGGAACGTTTAACGTTGGCTTTTTCCAGCAGCATGACGT
>NZ_FONF01000051.1:0-5637 GCF_900112835.1 Marinobacter sp. DSM 26671
CGTGAAGGGCAATGCCAATTCCTTGCCCTGGCCACCGGATCAAATGATCTCCTCTGAGACTGATTTTCTGGAAATCAAACGTGAATGCATGGAATTCATCCGTGTTGAAAGCGTGCGGATGTTCTAGGCCCGACTATGTCCATGGAACCCCTGATTCTGGTTGTCTGTTTTCTCGGCGCCCTGGTGCAGATCACGACTGGCTTGGGCTTCGGTCTGATTGTTGCGCCATTGCTTCTGGCCTACTATGAGCCCGTGGATGCCATCCAGATGACAGGCGCGCTGACGTTGCTGATTGTGGCGGGTATTGCCCCTTTTGTGCGCCGGAGGATTATGCCCTACGAGCTGACCCGCCTGGCCATTGGTACCCTGGCGGGCCTGGTGGTGGGCAGTGCCTTGCTGTTGGTGGCATCAATCAATGCCATCCGCGTGGCAGCACTGATGGCGCTGGCCTACAGCCTGGTGCGGTACGTTACGGTGCTGATACGGGACGTCAGCCCGGCGGTGATAGAACCTGCGGAGCCGGTAGTGGAACGGGCCAGCCTGTTCTACGGCATGGCATCCGGGGTGATGAGCGCCACTCTGGCCATGCCCGGCCCCCTGGCGCTGGTGTTCCTGCGATCCCGTGGCTTGAATCCGGCCCGAGTCCGCGCCACGGTGTTCGCACTGATGGTGGGCTCCTACAGCGGGATGCTGGTGATTTCAGTGGCCCTCAGCGGGCTGTCCGACGAGGTGCTTGCCGGGATCACCGTTTACCTACTGCCCACTTTGGCAGGCGTAGTGCTGGGCCAGCTGATCTCCAACCGGCTGCCCGATCTTTTCTTTGATGTGATGACGACGCTGCTGATGCTCTCAACCCTATTGGTGCTGGGCCTCAAAATTATAAACAGCTATTTCTGACAGACCGAAGAAAACACGATGATGGTGAATCTCAGCTAGCCCCTTCAGACAGCTCTTATCAACCGGATCAACGAGCTGGACTGGATCAACATGATCACGGAAATCGTGGCCATCGGTTAGTCTTCCTCAACCAACCCGCTGGATCCGGATATTCCGGCTGGCGAGGAAGAGAAGGTCGCCTTGTGCGTGGCCGTGAAGCTGAAAGGCATGGCTTCGAAGTCCGCAAAAAAGAGTCCAATCTTTTTAAGCGGCGCGTTTGCCGCTGAAAGTTCGGCCAATCCCAAAGCCAATATAAGAGCACAGGCCAGTATCCGCAACGGCGTTTCCGCCAGTGGTAGCGCTTCGGCCGAGGCAGACGCCAGCAGGCGATGGAGCGGATGAATGAGGCAGGCCAGCCGAAATTTAAGCTGAAACCAATCAGCACATCGGTATTTGTCTTCTGGCATAGGTCGTTCTGCCAGACCCAACGCTTCCAGTTGCGACCGCATCTCTTCCATGGTGCTTAACAGGGCGTCGTGCCTACCAGGCGCTGCTGTTAGCAGAACATAATCACTGACGGTGCAGGTAACTCATCGTTAAATTCCGATATGGTAATTCTCCCTTCAATTTTCCGCACAACGAACTTGCACTACTTGTTATAGCAGCCGCAAATCGCTTTGCGCTTTCCTTGCACCGACCAGACCCACCCGCACCAAACACGAGCGCTGAACTATCGTTCACTTTTTAGTCGTTTCTTGCAGATCTGCTTCCAAAAAGCCAATAAAAACAATCACTTTCAAACCGACTTCCTGATTTTGGCACAGCAGGTGCAACACCCTCACTACGGGTCATGACTTGTTAGTACAAGTGAAATCAAAACGGGAAGGAACAGACGATGAGAGTTTCAAGAACATTTACGGCGATTACGCTCTGCGGATCATTAGCGCTATTTACCAGCGCTCTTTCCGCAGAAACCATCCGTATCGGTATTGGCCACCAGAGCATGGTGACCAATACCATTCCTGGCGGCATCATCCTTGAAAAACTGGAGCTGCTCGAAAAACACCTGCCCACCACCGGCAAGTACGAAGACGTAGAGTACGAAATTATCTACCGTGATTATGATTCCGGGCCACCCATCACCAACCAGATGCTGGCTGGCAAGCTGGATTTCGGCGTCATGGGTGATTATCCCCTGATCGTGAATGGCGCCAAGTTCCAGGAGACCGGCAAGCAGGAAACACGCTTTATCGGGGTGACCGGTTACAACCTGCGCGGCACCGGCAACGGCATCGTGGTGCCCATCGACTCCGACACGCAGACCCTCGCGGACCTGGAAGGCAAAACCCTCTCGGTACCCGTTGGCAGTGCAGCCTGGGGCATGACACTCAAGGCACTGAGCGAAGCAGGCCTGAGCGACAAGGTCCAGATCGTAAACCAAAGCCCCGCCGTTGGTGCCGCCAATATACAGGCTGGCCGGATTGATGCTCATGCCGATTTCTGCCCTTGGTCTGAAATCATGGAGTTCCGCGAGACTGGCCGGAAAATCTACGACGGCAGTGAAGCCGGAATCCCCACCTTTCACGGCACCGTGGTACGCCAGGAATTCGCCAATGAATATCCGGAAGTAGTGGAAGGCTATCTGACCGCTACTCTGGAAGCCCAGAAATGGATCCAGGATGACCCTATGCAAGCCGCAATGAAAGTCTCCGAATGGACCGGAGTGGAAAAAGAGGTGCTCTATCTCTACTTCAGTGAGGGCGGCATCACCACCTTTGAGGCCAGCATCAAGCCGGAATGGGTAGACGCTCTGGAGTACGACCACGCCCTGCTGCAGCGCGAAGTGGGCATCCCGAACCTGGATTTCGACCGCTGGCTTGACGACACCCATCTGCGCGCCGCTTACAAGACCATGGACATGGACTACGACGCCCTGGTGAATTCGGTTGTGGAAACCCAGCCCAACAATCCTGAATTTGCGCCTGCCGAAATCTGGTTTGCCGACAAAGGCATCGTTACCTACGACTCCATAGCCGACATGCTGGCAGCCATGGAAGCGTCGAGCGAAAAAATCAACGCCACCTACGTCTACGACAACCTGACCGGTCTAAAGCTCTTCGGTAAGGCGTCCTTCATGGTGCGCGGTGACGACGGTGAAGTTGTGGCCTTCCTCAAAAAAGCGGATTCAGAACAATACATTGCTGATAACGGCGGCACCCCGGTTACCCCTTTACGAGCCTTAGCAATGGCGAACTGATGTTTTGCCGGGCGGCCGCCACAAGCGCCCGCCCGGTAATGATCTGAGGAGCAAGAACGATGGATAGCAAAACCAGCGCGGCAATACGCACCGCCGAGCCGCCGGCAAAGGCAGTCGAGCCCCCTGCTTTGGGCGGAAAGGTCGCAAAAGAGTCAGTACCCGCGGCCTCGCATTTGGAGCAGCAAACCGCGACCGTGCCCGGCGTTTCCGCCACCTGGCTGAAGGCAATTGGCCCCCGTTACCTGGTGAGAATCGCAGCCTTGATCGTTGCCGTTCTGCTCTGGGAACTGGCGTCAACAAAGGGTTTCGACTTTTACATCAATTTTGACAATATTCCGGCCCCCTCTGTTGTGGGCACTGCGCTGATCGCGGAGCTGACAGGCACGGAATTCTACCTGCATATTCTGCACAGCCTTGAACGTGTGGCTATCGCCTATGTGCTGGCGGTCGTCCTGGGAATACTGCTGGGTGTGGCCATGGGGCGCTCCCGCTGGGCAGAAGACATCATCATGCCCTACATCGAGCTGCTAAGGCCGATTCCGGCGGTTGCATGGATTCCCCTGGCGATTCTGATGCTGCCAACCGAACAGTCCAGCATCATCTTTATCACCTTCCTGGGAGCTCTGTTCCCGGTGATTCTGAATACAGTTCATGGTGTTGAGCAAACCAACGGTGTACTGGTTCGCGCCGCCCGGAGTCTGGGTGCAAGCAGGACAGCCATCCTCTGGCACGTGATACTGCCGGGCGCCATGCCATCAATCGTGGCCGGTCTGGCCATTGGCATGGGCGTGGCCTGGTTCTCGCTGCTGGCCGGCGAAATCATCAGCGGCCAGTACGGCATCGGCTACTACACCTGGAATTCCTACACCCTGATCCAGTACCCGCAGATCATCATTGGCATGCTCACCATCGGCGGCCTGGGAACCCTCTGTACCCTGCTGGTGCGTAAGGGCTGCAATCCGCTGCTGAAGTGGCAAGCCAAAGGAGGCCGGTCATGAACGAGGCTCTTGCAAACGACAACCGCCTTGCGGTGCTGGACCACAGTCGGCTGCAGGCAAAATCCGGCAAGCCCGGAGCCGAACGCGGCAGAATTTCCGTCCGGGACGTGGATATCGTCTTCGATACCGCCAGCGGCCCCCATGTCGCCGTTCAGGATGCCAGCCTGACAATTCGCCCCGGCGAATTCATCTGCCTGCTTGGCCCGTCCGGCTGCGGCAAATCAACGCTGATGAATACCATAGCGGGCTTCGTGAAACCGACCAGCGGCGAAGTGAAAGTGGACGGTGAAGCTGTGACTGAGCCCGGCCCGGATCGCGGCATGGTGTTTCAACAGCACTCACTATTTCCCTGGAAAACCGTCAAGGAAAACGTGGCATTCGGCCCGCTGATGTCCGGTGTCGGCAGCCAGGAAGCTAGTAGCGTTGCCCGCACTTTTCTGTCGCTGGTCGGCCTTGCGGCTTTCGAAAATGCTTATCCCAACACCTTATCGGGCGGTATGCAGCAAAGGGTGGGGATTGCCCGCGCCCTGGCCAACTACCCCAGCGTGTTACTGATGGACGAACCTTTCGGTGCCCTGGACGCCCAGACCCGCGTCATGATGCAGGAAAACCTGCTAGAGATCTGGCGGGAATTCCGCAACACCGTGGTGTTTGTAACTCACGACATCGACGAGGCCGTGTTCCTGTCCGACCGTATTGTGGTGATGAGCGCAAGCCCCGGAAAAATCATCGCCGATATTGATGTTGACCTGCCAAGGCCCAGGGAGCAGTCCCTGCTGACCAGCCCGGAATTCATGGCCCTCAAGCGCCAGTGTCTAGACCTGATCCGCAAGGAAACCCTCAATGCCTTTAAACAGCAGAACGGAAAGGGGTGAAGCCATGCGCTATTCAGGCCTGAACTCGCCCCGACTCGCCATGACCTGTCATGACAAGCAGAGGGATGCGTGATGAATAACGTGACCCAAATAATGGCCGGGCAATCGCCCCTGCCATTGTACGTCCAGATTCGCGACAGCCTGCGCCGGCAGATTCTGGATGGCAGTTACCAGGTACACGAGCGACTGCCGTCGGAAAACGAAATGATGAATACCTATGGGGTGAGCCGGATCACCATCCGCCAGGCCCTGCGGGACCTTCATAACGAAGGCCTGGTATTCAGCGCCCAGGGCAAGGGCACTTTCGTCAGCAAACCCAAGGCTGTGCAGAACGTGCAGCGCTTGGAAGGTTTTGGCGAAGCCATGGCTGCCCAAGGCTATGAGGCGTCTGCACGGGTGCTTAGCATCCAACAGATGAAAGCACCAAAAGCAGTGGCTGCAGCGTTGGACCTGGAGTCGGCTGACGAATGCGTCGAAGTGAAGCGGGTCCGGTACCTGAACCGATCACCCGTCTGCATCGACAACAGCTACTTTCCCATGGACATCGGCAACCAGATGTTCGGCCTGGATCTGTCAGGCGACATCTTCCCGATGCTTGAAAACCTGTTCGGCATTCCTCTCGGTGGTGCCG
>NZ_FONF01000050.1:0-6425 GCF_900112835.1 Marinobacter sp. DSM 26671
CGCAGATAGCTCACCAGCAAGTGCCTACCGCAGAAGACGTAAAGCGGGAAGTAGCAGTGATGGTCGTAATACCGGTTAAAGAACTTACCCGGCTGGTCGCCGTGCACCGGAATATCGGTGCCGTCAAAATCCAGCACGATTTCCTTGGGCGGCTTCTCATGCTGCTCGATAAAGTGGTGCCAGAGCAACTCATGCGCTTTGACAATGGTTTGCCGATCCATCGCCTGCTCCATTCGACAAAGCGTGGACTTGCCGGCCAGAGTCGAGGCATTCCCCGTGGCGGTTTGTAGTGCCTGATCAAAGCGAAGCGCTTCATGATCATTCAGATCTTCGTAGCCGCTGGCCACGCCGTAGACGCGCTGCCGGATCATGGTGTTGAGCCCATGACGAATCATGCGGGCATCCCGCTGGTCGGTCAGCGTCTCGGCCAGTCGCTGGGTTAGCCGGTGTTGTTTATCGACTTCGCGCAGTAACAACACACCGGCATCCGAGGTGATATGGCCTCCGGAGAAATCGGCTTCAATCTGGCGGCGGGAGAGTGGCGAGAAGGTCAGTTTTTGAGGTACCATTTTGGATAGCGGCTTTTAGTGTGGGTTTTTGTGTAGGAACTTGAATTCTAACACTTTAAGCCGCTTCTTCCTTCCTCATGCTACCTTCTTCATGAGAAATCCGGGTTAGGAAGCCAGCCCTCCAGCCCAGACAATCAGTCGACTGACCTTAAACTCAATATGGCCTTGCTGGCCCTCAATATGTGTGGTCGGTTCAACGGTGTCAGCCGCATCCACCAGAAGGTCACCCAGACCATTTTCCAACCTTTCTTCCCGCGCTGGCCAGCCGAAGACATTCCGGCGGACTACGTGACCAATGGCATCCACACGCCGAGCTGGGATTCTCCGGAATCCGACGCCATCTGGACCCGGGCCTGTGGCAAGGATCGATGGCGCAGGCCTCTCCAGAGCACCTGCCCGATGACAAACATCGCCGACGAAGAATTATGGGAAATGAGGCGCCTGGAGCGCGCAAGGCTGATTACCTACCTCCGGCGAAGGCTTGCAAGCCAGCATTGCGAACAAAACCCCGGAAACAACCATGAAGCCGCGTGTGGCCTTTTGTTGGACCATGAAACCCTCACGTTGGGCTTTGCCCGCCGGTTTACGGAATACAAGCGACCAGATCTCCTGCTCAAGGATCAGGAGCGCCTGCTCAAACTGCTTGCCAGCCGCGATCGCCCGATTCAGATTGTGCTTGCAGGCAAGGCCCACCCCTACGATCTCCCGGGGAAAGACATCATCCGGCGATGGAAAGCCTTCTCCCGGCGACCGGATGTCGAGGGCAAGGTCGTGTTTATTGAAGACTACGATCTGGGCGTGGCCAACCAGCTTATCCAGGGCGTGGATGTGTGGCTCAATTGTCCGAGACACCCTTGGGAAGCCTGCGGCACCAGTGGCATGAAGGTACTCGTGAACGGGGGACTGAACCTGTCACAGTACGATGGCTGGTGGGCGGAGGCCTGGAACCCGGATGTGGGCTGGGCTATTCGACCTGGCGCTACGTTTGACGAGCTAAGCGGGTCAAACAATCACGACCACGATCTCTCAGACATGGAACAGCTGTTTGATCTGTTGGAGAACGAGGTAATTCCCGGGTTCTATGACGTCGACAGCGAAGGTATTCCCCGGAACTGGGTTGGACGTATGCGCGCAAGCATGGATCAACTGACGGCGGCCTATTCTGCCAACCGGATGGTGCGGGAATACGTCGAGCAGTTCTATCTCCCCATGGCAGAAATGGGGAGCCGGCGCAGCTCCGAGACTGCAAGGGAGTTAATTGGTGAATACGGAGAAATCTCCAGGCACTGGTCCCGGTTGCGTTTCAACAGCTTCAATACAAGCGAAGATTCGGGTAGCCAGACTTTCACCGTGGAAGTCTATCTGGATGGAATTGACGAGCAGCGGATTGCAGTAGAGCTTGTTGCAGAGGATTCCGAGCATGGGCCAAGAACCATTACGGCCATGCAGATGAAACATCCGCTGGGTGGTTCCCCTCATACCTATCTTTATGAATGCACAGTGCCTCCACGCCCCGAAGGACACTACACGCCGCGCCTGCGAGTGCGGGATGAACGCCTGAACCTTCCCCTGGAAAACCCCGCCATACTCTGGCTCAGGTAGGCCTCAGCTGCGCCAGAACGCCGGCGATAGAACGATCACCACGCTCAGTATCTCCAGACGCCCCATCAGCATACCCACAGACAGTACCCATTTTGCCGCATCGGGAAGCGGCCCGAAATTACCCGCAGGGCCGATTATGTCCCCAAGGCCGGGGCCGACATTGGTCAGCGAGGTGAGGGCGCCGGACAGTGCCGTCACAAAGTCCAGCTGCATGGCGGCCAGGGCAACCGTGATCAGCAAAAGACAGAGCAGGAAGATGAACGTGTAGGCAATCATCGACGAGATAATCTCATCGCTCACGGCCCGGCCGTTGTAGTTACGGGTAAGAACCGCACGAGGGTGCAGCAGGCGCATCAACTGCTCACGCAGGATGATCAGGGAAAGCTGGAACCGGAAGATTTTCATGCCGCCGGCCGTGGAACCAGAGCAGCCGCCCACGAACATCAGGAAAAAGAACAGCACGAACGCCAGAGGGCCCCAAGCGGAATAATCTTCGGAAGCATAGCCCGTGGTGGTTACCACAGAAGTGACGTTAAACAGGGTAGAGGCGTAGTTATGGATGGGATCGAAGGGGACCGGTGACACCATCCAGCGGTAGAGTGTCAGAAACAGCGGTACAAAAAACAGGATCGCGAGAAACAATCGCACCTGCTGATCCCGGAACAGAACGCCGTGTTGGCCATGCATTTCACGCACGAAAAGGAAGAAGGGCAAGCTGCCGATAATCATGAAAAGTGTGGCTTCCATGAGGATCAGATCATTGAACTTGCCCATGGACAGATCCGAGGTGGAAAAGCCACCGGTGGCGATGCTGGTAAGACCATGGTTGAAGGCATCGAAGAGCGTCATGCCAGAAAACCAGTAGGTAACCACCGCAATGATCGAAAACACCAGATAAACCACCAGCAAGCCACGGCTGAGTGTTTTCATCCTTGGCAGAGCCTTGTCGGTCCATTCCGAAGACTCGGTGGCGAACAGCCGCATGCCGCCGACCCGCAGAAACGGGAGTACCGCAACGAACATACCGATAATCCCGATACCACCGATCCATTGCAGGATGGACCGCCAGATCAAGAGATCCCTGTCCATATCATCGAGGCCGCTGAGCACTGTTGCCCCGGTGGTGGTAATTCCCGAGGTGCCCTCGAAAAAGGCGTCTGCGGCAGAAATGCCCAGGTCACTCAGATAGAAAGGAAGTGATGAAAACAGGGCAATAATGAACCAAGAAGATACCGTGAGTACGAACATGTACCGGGGCTTCAGATCTCTCGGTTTGCGGTAGGTGGCGGCCATTCCCAGTATACCGAGGCCCCAGACAATGGCGGCCGATTCTGCAAACGCCATGGCGTTCGGCGCTTCAGAGCCCGCAAGCAGGATGACAGGCAATGTCATGAAAATGCTCAAAAGCACGAACATGACGCTGACAATGAAAATGACGGGGTAGAGATTTCTCAATGGATGCTCGAGCCAGCTGATACCGGGAGACGGCGTCAGAATACCTGTGGGGTCGGCCTTCCGCAAGGTAACACCGCGCGGATGCTGAAATTACCGGCGAATTAAATCGGTGTAAATAACGCGTAAATGCGGATCTTTCTGATGGCAAAACGCGTCAGTCTGGTGCAAGTTCAGCGATGTACACCGAACAATTCGGTTAAGGAGATAAAAAATGAAACACGTACGTTCAATTGCCGTTATCTTTGCCACCGGTATGGCTGCCGCAGGAGCCGCATCCGCCCAGGATATGTACAAGTCTGGCGTTGGCGGGCTCTACACAGGCCTGAACTACACTTTCATGAACCTTGAGAGCGGTAACGCGGATGCTGACGTAGGCACGCTGTCTGCCAAAGTTGGCGTGATGGCGACGCCGTATCTGGGCATCGAAGCGCGGGGCGGTTTTGGCGTGGATGACGACCGCATCGGCGGAGTCGATTATTCACTGGATAACTTCTTCGGCGGCTACGCCACGTTCAATCTGGCCAACGAATCACCCATTACGCCGTACGCTATCCTCGGTTTCACCCGGGTCGAAATCGAAGCTTCTTCGTTTCTGGGCACTGCCACCGAGGATGAAACGGACGTTTCCTACGGCATCGGCATGAATATGGAATTTGCGCCGAACCTGTCCGGCAACCTTGAATACATGCGTTATTATGAAGACAGTAATGCCGAAGTCGATGGTCTGGGCGTCGGCATCCAGTTCAACTTCTGAAACCAGGCCACCGGGGAGACTGTTTGAACCATCTGGCTCATGTATTTCTCGCGCCGGACTCACCTGAAGCTCGGGTGGGGAGCATCCTCGGTGACTTTACCCGGGGTGTCGATCTCTCGACGCTGCCGGACCCGGTGAAGCAGGGCGTCCGCCACCATCGGGCGGTCGACAGCTTCACCGACCAGCACCCCGACGTACTTGCCAGCAAACAGGTCTTCTCCCGTCAACGTCGTCGATTTGCCGGCGTTGCGCTCGATATTCTCTATGACCATTTTCTTCTCAAACACTGGGACCGGTTCAGTGAAATTGAGCAAGAGGCGTTTATTCGCGGTATATACAACGAGTTGCAGCAGAAAGAACATCTAATGCCGGAAAAAATGGCCAGAGTTACCCGAATGATGGTGTGGAACGACTGGTTCGGGGCCTATCAGGATCTTGAAAACATCGGGAAGGCACTGGACCGCGTTGCAGGGCGCATACGGTTCAGAAATGATTTCGCCGGCATGATCACGGAAATCCGCGCAAACCAGGAAGAACTGGAGCAAAAGTTTTTATCATTTTTCCCGGATTTACAGGAATTTGCAGGAGGTTTTGAATGAGGTTTGTTATTAGGGCGTTGTTGGCTGTGACATTGGTTTTTCCATCTGCGATGGCGGTTTCTGCGGAGGCCGATGCCAACAATAGCCAGCAGCGACCGCCGGAAACCCTTGGCTATGTTGAATGGGTAGTCATGAAAGATACCAACCTGAGGCTGAAGGCGCGACTCGATACAGGCGCCAAAACGTCATCTCTCCACGCGGTAAACATCGAGGGCTTTGAGCGCGACGGCGAGGAGTGGGTCAGTTTCCAGATTCCACTGGGTGACCACGAGGACCAGCCGACCGAGGGCGAACTGGACCATGACGACGTCATTCTGGAGTTCGAACGGCCGGTCGAGCGAACAGTTCTGATTAAACGAAAAGGCGCGCCATCCCAGAAGCGATATGTGGTCATGATGGACTTCTGCATTGCCGGAACCACACATACCACGCAGTTTTCACTGACAGACCGCGGCAAGTTTTCCTATCCGGCTCTGCTGGGTCGCCGATTCATGCGCGACGACAATATTCTTATCGATTCCGCAGACTCGTTTATGGCCGAAAAAGAGTGTGAATATATAACGCTCGAAGAGCTGGCAAAGAGGCATGCCGAGAATGTGGTAGAGGAAACCGATAGCGATTCCTGAACGCGGGGGGCTGGGATTGCTCATCCCAGCCCAGTTTATTGAAGACCCGAGAGCCGGACAGGCGAGTTGCGTATTGGAGGTCGAGCATTTTTATAAGTTTCTCACTCCGTACTTCTACACTATATTTAACATAATATACATTATGCGCAGTTTGATGCTAGGGATTGGATGCTGTTTTGCCCGTTTGTTAAACGACCACACAAAGTACTTAAAACCTCAACACAAAGTACTTAAATTCCACGCAAAGTGCTTAAAACGGCGTATGCCGCTAATTATGGGTCAATCACCTTCATTCGATTGCCGAAGGACGAAGCATTCGTCACGCATACAGCGTCATTGGGTTGCCTTTCAGGCATAAAGGGCTTCGAGCGAACTCAATCTTCCCGCTTGCACTAGATTCTTCTCGAGAGATTGCTCTGCATGCTAGATGATGTTCGCGAGAATAAAGCATGGTTTTGTGAATATCGCGACGCGAAACTCTACTCCTCGGTCTCGGGTTCTACCCCGTTACTGCGGACATTCCTAAAAAGAGGCACACTGTGCCAAAGGAGTGTTCATGTCCAGACGCAGAAAATATAGCCCAGAGTTCAAACGCGAAGCCATCGCCTTAACCCGGCAACCCGGTGTGAGTTGTCGCCAGGTAGCCTTAGAGATCGGCATCAATCCCAACCTGTTATCCCGGTGGCGCAGAGAAGCGGATGAGGAAACGGATAAGGCCTTTAAAGGCTCTGGTTCCCCCAGAGACGAAGAGGTTGCCCGCCTCAAGCGAGAATTGGCCCGCGTGAAGAAGGAGCGTGATTTTTTGCGCGAAGCGGCAGTG
>NZ_FONF01000049.1:0-6654 GCF_900112835.1 Marinobacter sp. DSM 26671
ATAATCGCCAACTTCGACCATGACCACTCGGATCTGGCACTACCAGGCTTGGTCTGCGAAGGTTGTTGGAGCACTATGAGAAATCCGGGCTAGGCCCGGCGGTTTCGACTCCGGGCACACCACCGGCTTGCTGATGTTACGGGAAGGCATGCCCCTGGATGTCTGGTGCACAGCATAAGTTCATGATGACCTGAGCAGTGGATTTCCATTATTCAGGGTGCTTGAGCACTGTAATGGTGGTCCTCGATGGAATAAGGTTCCGGCAACGGACCAGACCTCGTTTACCATTCCCTGCGCGCCCTCTCTCAGGCTGACGGCAATACCATTGCTGAGCAATGCACCGCTCCTGGTGATGATTGCCCATGGTGGTCCTACCTCCATGGTCTGCCTCGTACTGAATCCTCAGAATCAATTTCTATGTCATCAGGGCTTCGCAGCAGCCGAAGTGAACTACCGCGGCAGTTCCGAAAAAACCAGCCGTCGGTCTCTCTTCATGCAGGGGCGCAGCTCTGGAGGCTACACAGCACCGATGGCACTGGTATCGTCCGGCTATTTCACCGCCGGCGTGAGCCAGTTCGGCGTGAGCGGCCCTGAGCGCCTGCGGCAGATGACCCATCGGTTCGAATCCGGTTATCTGGACTGGCTGCTGGGGCCCTGGATCAGGTACCGCACCAGTGGCAGCAACGCTCACCTCTGGCTCAGGCCAGTCGAATCAGGCGGCCAATGGCGTTCTTTCAGGGCGGCAAGGATTCCGTCGTCGTGCCGGAACAGACGCGGAGCATGGCGGAAGCGCTCCGAGCGAATGGCCAGCAACCTCTGGTCAGGCTTTACCCGGAAGAAGGCCACGGATTCCGCAAAGCTGTCAATCACGCGGATATGTTGAGCAGGCTCGCTGCTTTTTATAGTCGGTGTTGCTGAGCCCGCTGCCAGTCATTTTACCAGCTCTCATATGGCGGGATTACCCTGACTACCACCAACCTGCTCCTTGACTTCCGGGTACTCGCGAACTTTACTCTTTTTGTGATAACAAAAAGTAAAACTGCAGCCACCAGATCGCTGGCTGACTGTTAATCAGTGAATCAAGAGGGCAATAAAAACAATGAATAAAAAAGCTTTAGTTCTCGCTGTCGTGGCAGGCCTTACCGCCACACCCTTCGCTTATGGCCAGTCCAACAACCTGGAAAAGCTCGGCAAATTCCAGGTGACTGGTGAGGCGGAATTCACGACTGTTGACCAGAACAGTAGCAGTGCCGATGCTATCCGGAAAACACTTGAGAAAATTACACTGCCAGAAGGTTTTGAAATCTCCCTTTATGCACTGGTCCCGGACGCTCGACACATAGCGGTGGGGCCGCAGGGCGTTGTTACGTTTGTAGGTACCCGAAAAACCGAAGTCTGGGCAGTGACAGACCGCGACAAGGATCGGGTTGCGGATGAGGTGAAGAACTTTGCCCCGTCGATCGACAAGGCTGTGCCCAATGGCCCGTGTTTTTCACCGCAGGGAGTGCTTTACATTGCCGAACAGAACCGGATTCTGGCCTACCCCGCCGCAGAGTTTTTCTATGAAAGCGGCGATGTGGTTGCCTTCGAACTGATTCCCGAAGGTGAGCTGATACCAGAGGAATTTGTCAGCTACAATCATACGGCCCGGGTATGCGACATCGGCCCCGACGGCAAACTTTATGTCTCGCTGGGACAACCCTATAACGTTGCTCCGCCAGAACATCTCGATACCTTCAGTAAAGTGGGTATCGGCGGGATCATCCGTATCAACCAGGATGGCACTGGCAGGGAAGTTTATACCCGAGGTGTACGTAATTCGGTCGGACAGGACTTCCATCCTACCACCGGAAATCTTTGGTGGACTGACAACCAGGTTGACGGTATGGGTGACGATATACCTCCCGGAGAACTCAACCGACAGACAGAAATGGGCCAACATTTCGGCCACCCCTGGTACGGCGGGGGTAACGTGCGCACAACCGAATACCAAGGAGAAGAAGTGCCCGTGGAGGTAGTATTTCCGGTTGTTGAGACCGTCGCTCATGCGGCTGATCTGGGCATGACGTTCTACACTGGAAATATGTTCCCTGAACGTTACCAGGGCGGAATTTTCATCGCGCAGCATGGATCCTGGAATAGAACTGAACCTGTTGGTGCACGAGTCATGTTCACTCCGGTGGATGCCGAAGGCAATGTTACGGGCGAAACCGTTCCCTTTGCCGAAGGATGGCTTAGCGAAAACGGCGAATACCTCGGCCGCCCAGTGGACGTGGCACAACTGAAAGATGGTTCATTGTTGGTCTCTGATGACCTGGCTGGCGCCGTCTACCGGATTGCCTATACCGGATCCGGTTCCTGAGACCCTACCTCCAATCCCTTACGCCAGAGAGTCCCAGGCTCTCTGGCTACTCAGAGATAACAATAAATGTCACTACTGACCAAAGCGCGCTTCGGCGTGATACTCATGGGTGCGTCCCTCGGCTTTTCTGCAAACACCTTTGCCGCTGACCCGGCCGAGGGCCGCATACTCGCAGCTCAGTGCAAAACCTGCCATGGTCTTGATGGGATTGCGAAAATCCCAATTGCGCCAAACCTTGCTGGCGAAAGTCAGATTTACCTTGTGAAACAGCTGAAGGCCTTCCGCAGCGGTAAACGCGAAAACGAGATGATGTCGGTTGTCACAAAAGACCTTACGGACCAGCAAATATCAGACTTGGCTGCCTGGTACGAATCCATCAGCGTAACGGTCTCTATGCCGGAGTAGCGAAAGGCCTCCACCGGATGCCCTTTTACTTTTAAGGGAACCGAACTTACCCAAAGCGTAAATCTGAATGTCGGCTTTGCGACAAAAGCGAACATCCGCGCTGCGCCCTATCAGCACCAATCTCCTCTCCGCAGAGTCGAAAAATTTATCCCCTTCGGATGGCATCCTATACCTCGAAAACTCCATTCCAGTTCTTTAGAACTAGGGCTTATGCCGTTTTATGATTATGCGACTGATCAAAAAAAGCACATAGTAATTAGCATAAGCAACAGTTTTTATCTGCACAATAAGTGCAGCCTCTCGGAAGCCAAACCCCGAGAGCATGGAACAGCTTCTTAAAAGCATTTGTATCAGGTCGATCTCAGCGGCAGATCATAAGCCGCAACCTTTCCTAATACACGGCATCTCTGCCAACAATCCCAGAACCACGATCAATAGAACAATGGAGGGAAAACTAATGGATTATGAAACGGACTATCTAGTGATTGGCAGTGGTGCCACAGCAATGGCTTTTGTGGACATGATGCTCACACAAACCGACGCCACCTTTTTGATGGTTGACCGCCGTCCAAAAGTGGGCGGGCACTGGAACGACGCGTATCCTTTTGTGCGATTACACCAGCCCTCAGGCTTTTATGGCGTTGCTTCGCGACCATTAGGGCGTCATAGACTGGATGAAACAGGGTTTAACACTGGCTTTCTCGAATTAGCGACGGGTGTTGAAGTCCTAAACTACTTCCATTCACTAATGGACGAAGTATTTATTCCATCAAAGCGTGTTCAGTATCTGCCGTTATGTGACTACACAGATAACGGCACTATCGTCTCACTGATGTCAGGTGAGGAACACGAGGTCACAGTGAACAAAAAAGTGGTGAACGCCACTCTCATGACCACGGAAGTTCCGATGACTCACACACCCCGATTCGAGGTTGCAGAAGGGGTGAAGTGTGTTCCCCCCAACCATCTGTGTCGACTGGCGCCGCAGTACAAACACATCACCATACTCGGCGGCGGCAAGACTGGGATCGATAGCATCACCTGGTTACTGGCTAATGATTATCCGGCTGACAATATCACCTGGGTGATCCCCCGCGATTCATGGTTTTACAACCGTCGAAATTTCCAGCCTGACGAGGCCTTCTTAGGTCAGGCACTGGAGTTTTTTGCCAGTCAAACAGAAACCTTTGCCACGGCCAGAACCGTCGAGGAAGTTTGCTTGGGCATGGAGTCGGCAGGTAACTGGCTGCGCCTGGATAAGAGTATATGGCCCAGTATGTTTCATGCAGCCATCATCACCGAAACAGAGCTTGAGCAAATTCAACGCATTACCAATGTTGTCCGACTCGGTCACGTTGAAGCGATCAACGCAAATGGCATGCAGTTAACCCAGGGTGAAGTCAGCTGCGAGCCAGACACCTTATACA
The DNA here is from genome assembly GCF_900112835.1 of Marinobacter sp. DSM 26671. Classification (NCBI taxonomy): domain Bacteria; kingdom Pseudomonadati; phylum Pseudomonadota; class Gammaproteobacteria; order Pseudomonadales; family Marinobacteraceae; genus Marinobacter; species Marinobacter sp. DSM 26671. The sequence continues at coordinate 4,195 of NZ_FONF01000049.1, forward strand.
TAGACTGTACCGCCAGCGGGGTTGGTAAACACTGGGAAGATCTCCCTCCTGTTTTTCAACATGATCGGATTAACCTACAGCCGATCAGCGTATGGCAAGCCTGTTTTAGCGGCGCATTAATCGCCTTTATAGAAGCCAACATTGAGGATGAGGCATTGCGGCAAGCGATGACTCACTCAAGCCCCTATACGGATACAGTGAGAGACTTCCTGACATCACAGGCAAACATGATGATGAATATCGCCCACTGGAAAGCGCACCCAGAGGTTGCACAGTTTCTAGTGGATTGCCGTCTCGATGGTTTTGCTCGTCTTATCGCCAACATCAGCCCCGATGACCAGGAAAAGCATAACCAGCTTCAACGTTTCGAGCAGAACTTCGAAGGCGCGGCGAAGAACCTTTTTCATTTGGCAGCGACTGCCTAAGCAACCGGATGCTTACTGATGGATACGCACATTCAATCGATAGAATCTGGTTTGCCAGCGCCTGATATTCAAATTTTAGAGATCAATGGGCTAACCATGAAGGTTGCTAGCATGGGCAGTGGGCCTCTGGTGGTGTTATGCCATGGTTTTCCTGAATTGGCGATTTCCTGGCGTAGTCAGATTGCTGCTCTGGCTGCTGCTGGGTACCGGGCGGTGGCACCTGACATGAGAGGCTACGGTGGAACAACGGCTCCATCAGAAGTCAGCGATTATACAATGCTGCACATTGTAGGAGATATGGTCGAGTTGGTCCGCGCCCTAGGCGAGAAACAGGCCGCTATTGTGGGACATGATTGGGGTGCACTTGTTGCCTGGAGTTGTGCCTTACTACGGCCCGACCTTTTTACCTCTGTCGTAGGAATGAGCGTACCTTTCGTGCCTGTTGCTTCCGTCGATATTTTGTCTGCTTTGCGCGATGCAGGCGTCGACCATTTTTATCTTCAATACTTTCAAGCCCCCGGTGTGGCTGAGGCCGAGTTGGAACAGGACGTTGCGGCGTCCATCCGCCGGATGCATTACAGCGCCTCTGGCGATGGGCCGGACACTGTCACCTTTGGCATGCTGAAAACGGGTAAAGGTATTCTGCATAACACAGTGGAGCCTGAAACACTGCTGGATTGGCTGAGCGAGCGGGACGTTGAGGAGTATGCGTCAGAGTTTCGAAGAACGGGCTTTGATGGCGGGCTTAACTGGTACCGCAACATTAAGCGGTCATCGGAATTAATGGCGCCCTGGCGAGGGCAAGTCATTCATCAACCTTCCCTGTTTATTGCTGGCGAGGCTGATGACGTACTCAAGTTTCCAAATGCTCAGGCTAATATCGATAATTTTTCTAACACATTACCTGGCATGCGCGGTTGTCACATTCTCCCCAGTGCGGGGCACTGGATTCAGCGCGAGCGGGCGACAGCAGTGAATGAGCTTTTGATCGAATTTCTTGGCGGCCTCAAGAATGCCGGCTGAACACCAAGTTTTCAGCTGTTGAGGATATAGGGAGCCTGCCAAATTAACGTAACGAACGAATGTTCCGTCTAAGTCCTGTTTGCTGTCGAATGCAGCTCACTTGCCGAGTTGGAAACCTATGAAAGTCCAAAAACTGAAGCTATATCATTTCCCCGCGACTCGCAGTGCCCGTGTGCGGTGGGCGTTGTACGAAACAATTGGAGATGAGTTTGAACTCCAAGCTTTGGATCTGTATCGCGGAGACCAATACCGCGACGAGTATTTGCAGAAGAATCCAAACCACAATGTGCCGCTGCTTGAAATCACCATGGAGGATGGTTCTGTCCAACGGATGCTAGAAAGCGTAGCGATGGTGGAATGGCTGGTAGATTCATTCCCGGAGAAGAAGCTCTCGCCCCCTGTTGGGCTATCACCTGAGCGAGCCGATTATCTGCAAATGGTGCACTTTGGTGGCACCTGGATGGATATGATGCTTTGGCAAGTGCGGATACACGAGCACGTCCTGCCTTCAGACCAGTCTGACCCACGAACGATCGATCGATATCGACAGAAGTTCGTAGAGGAAGTGGAGCCGCAACTTAAAGAAAGGTTGTGCCAGACTTCCTTTATATGCGGCGACGCATTTTCAGGAGCGGATATCGTGATTGGCCATAACGTGACTTGGGAGGCTGTAAACCAAATTGTGTAACTGCCCACGACTGAGTAGTCTTTTCAAAAGGATACCATCGTGGGTACGCAATTGGACCAAGAAAAACTTAAAGCTATGGCCGCCGAGCTGGCCAAGGACATCAAGTCTGAAAAAGATCTCGGAGCCCTCACACAGCAGTTGGTCAAGCTCACCGTCGAGACTGCACTCAACGCCGAACTGGATGAGCATCTTGGATACGAGAAGCACGCTCTTGAAGGCCGTGGCACCGGCAACAGCCGTAACGGCTATTCCGCCAAGCGCCTGAAGGGCCAGCACGGCGAAGTACCGATACAGACTCCTCGTGACCGGGACGGTTCCTTCGAG
>NZ_FONF01000021.1:0-81887 GCF_900112835.1 Marinobacter sp. DSM 26671
GAACCGTCCCGGTCACGAGGAGTCTGTATCGGTACTTCGCCGTGCTGGCCCTTCAGGCGCTTGGCGGAATAGCCGTTACGGCTGTTGCCGGTGCCACGGCCTTCAAGAGCGTGCTTCTCGTATCCAAGATGCTCATCCAGTTCGGCGTTGAGTGCAGTCTCGACGGTGAGCTTGACCAACTGCTGTGTGAGGGCTCCGAGATCTTTTTCAGACTTGATGTCCTTGGCCAGCTCGGCGGCCATAGCTTTAAGTTTTTCTTGGTCCAATTGCGTACCCACGATGGTATCCTTTTGAAAAGACTACTCAGTCGTGGGCAGTTACACAATTTGGTTTACAGCCTCCGCTCCGACAGCATCTGAGCTGGCCCAGCGCTGGTCTAGTCACCTCCGCCCGATCAAGACGTTTCTTCCGGTACTGGTTCGAGCGGCAGTCTCTTTCCCGCCAGATTCTCCATCAGCCGGCAGGTCACCAGGTCGCCCGTCACGTTGATGGCCGTCCGGCACATATCCAGGATTCGATCCACACCCATGATCAGTGCGATGCCGCTGGGAGGAATGCCCACGGTTTGCAGCACCATGGCAAGGATCACGATGCCTACCCCGGGCGTGGCGGGAGAGCCGATGGACGCGCCCACAGCCATGGCGACCACGAGCGCCATACTGCCCATGCTGAGATCAATGCCGTAGACCTGTGCCAGAAAGATGGTAGCAACGGCCTGGTAGAGTGCCGTGCCGTTCATGTTGATGGTGGCGCCCAGGGGAATCACGAACTGGGAAACCGACGGCCGGACACCGAGCTTGTCTTCGGCGGTTCTAATGGAAAGCGGCATGACGGCCGCCGAGCTGGAGGTGGAAAAGGCCAGCAACAGCACATCCCGGGTGTCTTTCAGGAACCGGACGGGGGATTGGCCGGCGAGCAGCTTCAGGATCAGCATGTAAACGCCCAGAAGTACCAGCAAGCCCGCAATGACGGTTGCAACGTAGGATGCCATGCCCAGCATTGCCCGGAATCCCAGGGTGGTTGTGAGTTGGGCCATCAGGCCGAACACGGCAATCGGGGCGAGGCGCATTGCCCAGCGCACGACCGTCATGCAGATTTGCTGGAGGGAATCGAGCAGGTCCAGCATGGGCCTGGATTTTTCCGGGGCCATGCTCACCAGGGCGATGCCGACAATGATGGAGAAGATCACCACCTGGAGCATCTGGCCTTCAACCATGGCATCGAGCGGGTTGCCCGGTAGCAGCCCGATCAGGGTCTTGGGCAGCTCATCTACCCCCGGCATGGAGGCGACAGGCATACTGTTTTCCCCGGCCGCAACCGGAGTGCCAAGCCCTGCCATCATTCTGCCGGGGTTGATCAGGTCGCCGATCCAGAGACCTATCGATGCTGCCATGGCCGTCGTGATTACGAAAAAGCCGGTTACCCTCAGGCCGAGCTTTCGCAACTGTTCAAGGTCTTCGCTGGCGGCGAGCCCGCGAACCACCGAGGCAATTACCAGGGGGATTACGATCATCTGGATGGTGGCGAGGAACAGTTGCCCCGGGAAAGCCAGCCAGTTACCGATCAATGTACCGGTTTCCGGTTCCACGAGTCCCACCGACGGCCCCAGCAGCGTGCCTGTAATCAACCCGAGGAACATGCCAACGAGCACCTTCAGCCAGAGCTTGCCCTGCACCAGCCCCGAGAGGTAGCTACTGAGATGACGCAGTGGCCGTGGGTAAAAATCGCTCGTCTGGTTTGGCATTGCCGTGAATCTTCCCTGTTTCTGTTTGAGCTACCCTGAAAGCATAGCCCATGCTGGCTCTGCGTTTGTGAGGCAGATCAATCCGGCATCAGGTTGATTTCTTCGGCAGTCAGTGAGCGGTATTCGCCGGCCGCCAGGTCATCGTCCAACCGGATATTCCCCATCCGTTCCCGATGCAGGGCCGTTACGCGATTACCGACGGCATGGAACATGCGTTTTACCTGGTGGTAGCGGCCTTCGTAAATGGTCACTCTGGCTTCACAGGTGCTAAGAAGATCCAGGTCAGCAGGTGAGGTGGTGAGTTGCTCGAACTCAAACCAGATGCCTTCCGCGAATCGATGAGGGGTCTCTGGAGAGATCGGATAGGCGGTGCTGACCCGGTAGACTTTCGGGATCTTGATTCGGGGCTCGGTGAGCTGGCGTGACCAGCGGCCATCATTGGTGAGAATAAGCAGGCCCGTGCTGGCGCGGTCGAGTCGTCCGGCAATGTGCAGATCCTCGCGCAGTTCTGGCGAGATCAGCTCCATCACGGTCCGATGGGTGTCGTCGAGCGTTGCACTCAGAAAACCTGCGGGTTTGTGGAGCATGAGGTAATGGCAGGCTTCAGCCTCTTGAATGATATCGCCGTCCATCCGTACGCATGAAAACCGATCCACCTCGGCAGCAGCATCGCGGCAGGTGACGTCATTTATGGCCACCCGACCGGAAGCAATCAGAAAGTTGGCCTGACGACGACTGATGTCATTCCGGTTGCTGAGAATTCGTGAAAGCTTCATGGTGTGAATCGGCTATGCTGAATGTAAACCCCCGATAATAATACGAGGAAATGCCATGCCATTCTCTGTTGATCACCTTGCCGAACTCAATTTGCTGGGCCAATTTCCTTCCACCTCGACTCAGGAAGGGCTCAAGGTTCATGCCCATTCGGCGGCTCCGGAAACGGTGAAGGCCGCCGAAAACCTTCATGCCAAGGGGCTGATCAGCCAGAAAGATGGCGGCTATCTCACGCCGTTGGGGGCAGAGGCAGTCGATCTGACCCAGAAACTCCAGTCGATTCTCAGTAGCTCATAAAGCGCGGATGACCTGTCCGGCCTTTGAGACCCGGTGCCCTCCCGCGTTAGGGTGAGGCCATGAGCAACTGGAAGAAGTCGCCCGTCCTCTGGATGGGCGGGAGCATTGCCGCCGTTGGGCTGATAGTCGGTCTGCTTTACGCCTTCGGTGTGCATCAGCAGGTCGTCGAGCTTCTGCGCTGGTTTGATACCCAGGGGGCCTGGGCGGCTCTCTTGTTTGTCGGCATCATGGTGCTGGCCATGGTGCTGCTTCTGCCAGGGGTGTTGTTGACCACCGGAGCGGGTTTCGTGTTCGGCGTGCTGGAAGGCACAGCCTACGTGGTGGTGGGCACTACGTTGGGCTCGGCCATTGCCTTTCTGGTTGCCCGGCATTTTCTGGGTGAGCACGCCCGTGTGTACATTCGCAGCCGCGCGCGATTGTCTGTCGTCAGCAACGAAATGGCGCCTCACGGCTGGAAAATCGTACTCCTGACCCGTCTGATCCCTTTCTTCCCCGGCAAGCTGTCCAATTTTCTGTTCGGTCTCACCAACTTCTCGTTTGGCGGTTTCGTTGTCGGCACCTTTTTCGGTGTGATTCCCTTTTCCCTGCATAACGTGTATCTCGGCTCGCTTGCCGCCGACCTGTCAACTCTGGGTGTGCGGGAAACCGGCCGTTCACCCCTGGAGTGGGCCATTTACGGTGCCGGTTTCGTAGGCACGGTAATGGCCGTGGTGTTTCTCAATCGTCTCGCCCGGCGGGCACTCGCCCGTTACAAGGTCGAGACTGAGCCAACAGAACAGGAGGCAAACGAATGAGCTGGATGAAGTGGCTGCCCTGGCGTTACCTGGTAAAACGCGTGGCCCACCGCCATGGTTTCCTCGATCCGATCGCGCTGCTCGGGAAACTTCACAGTTTTGCCCAGCCTTCGGAAGTCGGCGAGCCCATCGAACTGCTCCGGGCCGGCGTGGTTTTCCATGCGCGGGGGCTGATCAACAGTCGGGTCATCCAGCACAACCTCGATTGGGTCTGGCCTTACTGGGTGGAGCGCCAGTTCGACCCCGAAGACATTGCCTTCATTCCCCGGGCATTCTCGATTACCCACATCAATCTCAGTAACCGTAACTGGACGGCCATCGGCCAGCCGGATGTGGATGAGTTGCCCGTGGTGGATCCCCGGGGGTTGCTGACACCGTTCCATGACGGCTGGTCACTGGATGCGTGGCTGCTGGCGGACGATGGCCGGTGCCTTCTGCCCTCTCGTTGCAAAACGGCCCGGCAACGCCAGGAACTTGAGGATGGTCCCTGCGTGGTCACAGAGTCCGAACTGGACGGGCTGGCCCTGACCAGTCGTTCCCGGGTGGTGGTCGAGAACGGCCGGGCGGTTTGCGAAATGGTCGTGAAGGCCCGGGCCGAGACTTCCGGCTCTCTGGTCATATCCTTGCGCCCCGCCAATCCTGAAGGAATCAGCTTTATCAACAAGGTCCGGCTGTCCGAGCAGAGAGACGCCTGGACCATAGATGGCAAGCAGGCGGTGTTTTTCAGTCGCCCGGCAGAGCGTCATCATGTGTCGAACTATCGCGAGGGTGATGTTCGGATTCATCTGCAGGACAAGGAAGACCAGTGCGAAGGGCAGTGCGACGTCGGCATGGTCACCGCAGCGGCCCTGTTCCGGGTCGAAGCAGGTGAGGAGTCGGAGCTCAGGCTCAGGGTGCCGCTGCAGGATGAGTCGGCGCCAGTTATTCGCTCTGACGGCTGGGCGGCCGCCCTTCATGGCCATGCCCGCCTGGAGTGCCCCGACGAAAACTGGCAGTTCCTCTATGACGCCGCCCTGAATTCCCTGGTGCTGCACTCTCCGGAAGATGTGTACCCCGGGCCCTATACCTACAAGCGTTTCTGGTTTCGCGATGCCGCGTTCATTATCCATGCCTTGCTCTGTGCAGGTCTTACAGATCGCGCTGAGCGGGCGCTCTACCAGTTCCCGGCGCGGCAACTGAAAAACGGCTATTTCCGCTCCCAGGAAGGGGAATGGGATGCCAATGGAGAAGTGCTCTGGATTCTGAGGCGGTTCCATGAGCTTACGGGTCGACCTCTGCACCCGGAGTGGCAAGAGCCGGTGCGCAAGGGCGCTCGCTGGATCGAGAATAAACGCCTGAGTGAAAATATCGAAGGGCCTCACGCTGGCCTTTTGCCCGCCGGATTCAGTGCCGAGCACCTGGGGCCCAATGACTATTACTACTGGGACGACTTCTGGGGCATCGCCGGCCTGAAGGCCGCCGAATCATTGTTTGCCCCGATCGACCGGGAAACCGGCGAGCATTTTGGCGCCGGTGCCCGGGAGTTCAGTCAGACGGTGGATCGCAGCCTGGCAACCTGCGAGCAGCGACTCAAACGACCGGGAATGCCGGCCTCGCCCTATCGCCGCCTGGATGCGGGCACCATAGGCTCACTGGCGATGGGTTATCCGACCCAGCTGTGTGAGCCGGATGATCCCAGGTTGCTGGACTGTGCCGAATTCCTCCTCGAAAAATGCTTTGTGAAAGGGGCGTTCTATCAGGACATGATTCACTCGGGTCTTAACGCCTACCTCACCCTGCACGTGGCTCAGGTTCTCCTGCGTGCGGGCGATGCTCGATTCCTGGATCTGGTGGATGCGGTGGCCGGCCTCGCATCGCCCACCGGGCAATGGCCGGAAGCCATACATCCGGCGACCGAGGGCGGCTGTATGGGCGATGGTCACCATGTCTGGGCGTCGGCCGAGTGGGTGTTGATGGTCCGCAACTGCTTTGTCCGGGAGGAGGGAGATCGTCTCATTCTCGGAGCTGGTATCCCTCCACGGTGGCTGAAGCAGGACAAACCAATCCGCTTCGGGCCGGCACCGACCAGTTTCGGATCCGTGTCCGTCACCATTACGCCCCGGCCGGGCGCAGCACCCGAAGTCACCTGGGAGGGTAACTGGCACGATTCCGAGCCGGCTATCGAAGTAAGGCTGCCGGAGACCCGTGCCTGACAAACTGTACTGGTCACGAAACCGGATTTCTGTATCTGTTTTGTTTGCCTGCTAACTTATAAAGTAAGCTGACTGACAAATACATCGAATCCGGTTGAGTTTCATGCGCTCACTGTTTTACTCGTTTTTCGTGCCCGCGCTGTTCGTCTGGCTGTGGAGTACTGGTTTTATCGGCGCCAAGTACGGTCTGCCCTTTGCGGAGCCGTTTACGCTGCTGCTGATCCGCATGCTGCTGACACTGGTGGTGCTTGGAGCCCTGGCCTGGGTCATGAAAACCCGCTGGCCGGGCTGGCGAGGTGCCGGACACCTTGCGGTTACCGGGATGTTGGTGCATGGCTGCTATCTGGGCGGTGTCTACTACGCGATTCAGGATGGCATGGCGTCCGGAATTGTTTCCCTGATTGTGGGGCTGCAACCCCTGGTGACGGCTGCGGCGGCGGTGGCAATCCTCAAGGAAACAGTCAGCGGACGTCAGTGGATTGGACTTATACTGGGGCTGGTCGGTGTCGCGCTTGTCCTCCTCGAGAAGTTCGGTATGAGTGGTCAGGCCTCCGGCTTTTCTCCCTGGAGCCTGCTTTGGGCGGGTTTTGCCCTCGCTGGAATTTCCATGGGCACGGTCTACCAGAAGCGCTTCGGCGCCAGCGCGGATCTGGTGGCCGGCACGCTGATCCAATTTGCGGCAGCGGCCGCCCTGTTTGCCATTGGAGCCTTCGCCCTCGAAACCCGCGAGGTTGAGTGGAGCCTGCAGTTGCAGTTGTCCATGGCCTGGCTTGTGATTGGGTTATCCACCGGCGCCGTCCTTCTTCTGATGTGGCTGATACGCCAGGGTGCTGCTTCCCAGGTGGCCAGTCTGTTCTACCTGGTGCCTCCGGTTACCGCGCTGGAAGCGTATCTGCTGTTCGATGAGCGCCTTGGAGGACTGGCAATGACAGGCGGGCTCGTCGCTATCGTTGGTGTGGCTCTGGTTGCCACCCAGAAAAAACCAGCCTAGGAAGGGTGTCCGGGAGTGGCTAATACATGACGGATGCGACCAAAGGGGTCTGGTATGGCCTGAGTGCCTACACGATCTGGGGCTGTTTTCCTCTGTTCTTTGCCCTGTTTGAGGGTGTGCCGGCCTTTGAAATCTTGATTCACCGGATCATCTGGTCCTGTGTTTTTCTCGCTGTGGTCATAAGTGGCCTCCGTCGCTGGCCTGCTGTGAGAGCGGCATTGGCGAATCCGAAGCAGCTCTGGCGCGTTCTTGCCTGTGCGCTGCTCATTGCCGCCAACTGGGGCATCTACATTTATTCCGTGGAAACCCGCCATGTTCTCCAGGCCAGCCTGGGCTATTTCCTGACGCCACTGGTGAATGTCGCCCTGGGCATGCTCGTGCTTCGCGAACGCATGGGGCCGTGGCAGATGGCTGCGGTGATGCTCGCAGGCGTTGGTATTCTGATCCAGCTTGCGATGCTTGGTGAACTGCCGTGGATTTCACTCGCCCTTGCCATGAGTTTCGGTACTTATGGCCTCGTTCGAAAACAGGTGGTGCTCGATGGGCTTTCCGGCCTGTTCGTTGAAACCATGCTGCTGTTGCCGGTCGGCCTGCTGACCTTTGGATGGCTGGCGAGCGAGGGAATGTCGCACTTCGCCGACAGTGCCTACATTGGCAGCCTGCTGATGGCCAGCGGCATTGTGACAGCCATTCCGCTGCTACTTTTTGCCGGTGCCGCCCGGCGCCTGCGGTTGGCGACCGTCGGCTTCCTGATGTACATCAATCCCACCCTGCAGTTCTTTATTGCCCTGCTCGTGTTCGGCGAGCCTTTGAGTGATGCCCAACTGACGAGCTTTGTGGTGATCTGGATTGCACTGGGCCTGTACAGCTGGTCTTCCTGGCACTACCGGCCGCGGGTGCCGGTGGGCCAGGATTGAGTTTGCCACCCTCAGGACTACACCGCTCAGGAGAGTGTCGCGAGCAGATCATTGATGGCCCGGGCGAAGGGCACGGGTGAATCTTCCTGAAGAAAATGACCGCCCTTGAGGGTTACGTGGGGCTGGTCTTTTGCACCTGGAATCCGCTTCTGCATATAGGCGTCGCCGCCCCGAGTGATCGGATCGCCATTGCTGAAGGTGGTCAGAAACGGCTTTTCCCAACGTTCGAGCACTTTCCAGGCGTTCCGGTTAGCCTCACTGGCGGGATCGTCCGGGTGCATCGGCACCAGTCTGGGGAAGGCCCGGGCGCCGGCTTTGTACTTTTTGCCAGGGAAGGGCGCGTCGTAGGCCCGCATTTCATCGGGGCCCAGCTTGCGGAAAGAGCCGGTGTTGATGATCCGTGCAATGGGAAACCAGGGACTGTGCAGGGCAAAATTCTTCCAGATCTTGAAGGCCGGCGGGGCTGTCTGATCGCCGGTAGGTAACATGCCGTTGCCCACCACAATGGCCCGGAACCGCTCGGGATTCTCTGCCGCCAGCCGCAGCCCAAGCAATGAGCCCCAATCCTGGCATACCAGAGTGATGTTGGTGAGTCCGAGCTGATCGAGGAACGATTGCATCCAGTCCATGTGCTGCTGGTAGGAATAGTCGTCAAGGGACGTGGGTTTGTCGGACTTGCCGAAACCGATCAGGTCCGGGGCGATAACCCGGTGGCCGGCCGCCGCGCAGATCGGAATCATATGCCGGTAGAGGTAAGACCAGGAAGGTTCGCCATGCATCATCAGAACGGGACTTTCGTTGGCCGGCCCTTCGTCCAAGTAGTGCATACGCAGCCCGTCTACCTCCACGTAGTGGGGCTCAAACGGGTAATCCAGGAGTCGTTCAAAGCGTTTTTCCGGGGTTCTGACAAAATCCATCGAGCTTGCCTTGTTGTTCATTATTGTGAGGGAATGGTCGACAGGATTGTGCTGGAGCAGGGGAGCAGAGACAAGCGCCATGACTTATTGGCTGATATGCAATTCCGGTGCTGGCGATGGTGAGCGAGGCAGGGACTTCTGGCTGGAGCACCTGGCAACTGCCGGTATCCATGATCCTCGATGCCGTGACTTTGAGGAATCCGACTGGAGCACCAGGCTTGACGACCGGGACACGCTTATAGTCGCGGGCGGAGACGGTTCGGTAAACCGGGCCGCCGCCGTTTGCCGAGAGAAGGGCGCCACCCTCGCTGTCCTGCCGTCTGGTACAGCCAACGACTTTGCCCGGAATCTGGGGCTTCCCCACCAGCCGGAAGCGCTGTGTGAGTTGATTGCCAGCGGCCGAACGCAAATTGTGGATGTCGCGGATTTTGGTGATGGTATGTTTTTGAACGTTGCCCATGTCGGCATGGGAACCCTGCCTGCACGGGAATCCCGCGGTACCGAAAAAAAGCTCTTCGGGCGTTTCAGCTATGTGGTCGAATTATTACGCCGGCTGAACGCGAAGCGAGGCTTCAGGGAAACCATCCGTTGCGATCGGGGTGTCGTGAAGGGCCGGTGGCTTTCCATCGCGGTGGCCAATGGCGCTTTTTTTGGCGGTGGCAACGAGATTCCCGAGGCGTCCGTCAGCGATGGCCAGCTGGCTATTGTCGCGGTCCGGCCACGCCCCATTCTTCAGCTTTTGTTCACGTTTCTGATGGTTCGCCTGAACCGGCAGACTCCTCGGCGCACCAGCACGCTGGTCCATATCAGGAGCCAACGCTGCCTGGTACACACCGGCAAACCTAAGACCGTTACGGCCGACGGGGATGTGGTCTCCAGAACGCCTCTCAACGTAGTCTGCAAGAGCGGCTGCCTGCGTGTGATTAGTGACAGGATTGTCAGTACTGCCGACGGTGACGCCGGAGACGTTATCTCTGGTGGCGCCTGAGCTCCACAGAAAGATGGCAGGTTTTCCAGATACGTTTTGTCACTGACTTTTTCCGCAGGAAGCGCAATCATGGGTTTTGCTGGCATAATCAACCAGAAAGGCTGACATTAAATGCCAGTATGTCGCTTTTGCAATCATGTCCCTGGTTTATGGCCACTCAATGCGGCCGCCTGACTTCCGTTCCAGCTGAATCGTCGAAAAGGACTAGAGAATGCCCACAGAAACTGCACCGGTCTCCTCGAAGTTAATCACAGGCATTAAAACCGGCCTCATCGCGTTGACCCTGTCGGCCATTGGCCTCCCGGTCCTTGCGGCCGAGCGCCTGTATATCTTTACGGAAAACTACCCTCCCTATAATGCCTCTGAAACCGGAAAAGGGTTCGCCCACAATGAAGACGACATAACCGGCATCTGTGCGGATATGGTCAAGGCGATGCTGTCCCGGGTCGACTATGACTACGTGATGAAAATGCGGGACTGGAGTTACGCCTACAACTGGGTACAGGATCGCGAAAATCATGGTCTGTTCTGCACCGCGCGCACCGACGAGCGGGAAGATCAGTTTCAATGGGTAGGTCCTCTGGCATCAATCAAGTGGACGTTGTTCGCCGCGCCAGACTCCGATATCTCTCTGGACTCCCTGGAAGAAGCCAAAGACCTGAGAATCGCCGGGTACAAGGGCGACGTGATGTCCGAGTACCTGGTTGACCAGGGATTCAACGTGGTGATGGGGGTTTCAGGTGATGTGAACACTCGTCGCCTTACCCTCGGCCAGGCCGACCTGTGGGTTACCGACGGCCTGGTGGGCCCCCTGATGGCAGAGGAAGAGCACGGTATCACCGGGCTGCAGCCGGTGCTGGTATTCCGGGAGACGCCCATGTATCTGGCATTCAGTAACAACACCGATCCGGCTGTGATCGAGGATCTCCAGCAGGCTTTGGACGAGGCCCGTGAGGCTGGAGAGATCGAAAGAATCGCGGCAAGTTACGAGTAAGCAATCAGGAATGGGCGGAATGATCAGAACCAGAGCCCGATCTGCGGATCGGGCTCTTTGCGTTCGATCAGCAACCCGTTCTTCTCAAGCATGCCAATGAGCTTTTCGGTATCCTCGATGTTCAGAAAACCGCCAATTGATACTTCGGTATCTCGATGGGTCAGAGAGAGCTTAGCCGGTGTGAACGGGTGCGGCGGTGAGGCAACCCTGAGCCGCGCATAACGGGTGGGAAGGGTCCACTCGGCCTGCTTGCGCTTTCTGCCTTTCTCCAGACGAATGTCCTCATCGTCGATGGACAGCACCTCCTGCCGCTGGCACTCCCGTGAGGTCAGGTAGATGCCGCAAGCGAGCGCAATCAGCTCCAGCCCGGCAAACGGAATAATCACCCAGGCGCCCATAAGCGTAAAGCCCGTTGCGATAAGGGCTGAAAGCACGAACAGGGCTGCCCAGATCCGGACATTGCCATGCCAGCTGAGGGAACGGTTGGGTGTCAGGACCAGCCGGAAACCATCCGGATGTGGCAAGCGTTCCACCATGGAATCTGCCTCAGTTTTAACGCGCCGCTAGACTTGATGATAGTCAATTATACGGTGAGTGCGACTTGATCAGATCTGACAGTCGGCTGGAGGAACCGTTTCAAAAACCGAGCGGGCAGTCTCCAGCTGATTTTGAAGGGAGGCAATGCGGGTGTCGTGATTCGGATGGGTGGACAGAAATTCCAGCGGTTGTGCGCCCGAAGCCTGCGCCATGTTCTGCCAGAGCCTGACACTCTGGCCCGGTTCAAAACCGGCCCGGGCCATGATTTCCAGGCCCATCAAATCGGCCTCCTCCTCATGGGCACGACTGAACGGCAGCGTAATACCCAGTTGGGCGCCAATGCCCAGAGCCTGCTGTATCTGGTTCTCCGCAATTTCACTTTCGGTGAACAGGCCCACCAGCAGCATTCCTGCTTGCAGGCCCAGTTCCTGGGTCAGGCGTTCATTGCCGTGGTCGGCAAGAACATGGGCTATTTCGTGACCAATGACCGTGGCCAGTTGGGCCTGGTTTTCGGCCAGTTCAAGTAGCCCTGAATGCACGCCGATCTTGCCTCCGGGCAGGGCAAAAGCGTTGGGTGTGGCATTTTCAAAGACGGCAATCTCCCAGGACTGGGGCATTGGAGCGTCCGGATATCGGGTGTGGGCGGCGCTGACCAGAGCTTCCGTAATGCACTGTACTAAGCGGTTGATGTCAGGCCTTGTGATTACGGCATTCTGCTGCTTCATCTGCGCGAAGCTTTCCTGGCCCATATCAGCCAGAACAGCTTCGGGAACCAGGGCCAGGCGGTTCCGGCCGGTAGGGGATTCCTGGCAGCCGGTAAGGAAGATGACAGTCACGAGGATAAGCAAAAGCGATTTCAAGCAGGTCTCCGTTACCCGTAAAGTAAAACTCTGATTCTATCGTTAGTATTCGCGGTCGGGGAGACTTACGCCATCCTGTCAGCGTTTGTTGCGGGTCTTTGGTAGGATGGTAAGTCGGTTATGGGGGAAAGACGATTATGAGGGTGATGTTGCTGGGCGCTACCGGCCTGACTGGTGGCAAAGTGCTACAGGGTTTGCTGGGAAGGGAGGAAGTTTCGCAGGTGGTGGCGCTGGTGAGACACAAGCTGCCGACGCTGCATGACAAACTGGCACAGCATGAAGTCGATTTCGATCGCTTGGAGGATCACGCCGAACTGTTCGACGTAGATGTGATTATCTGCTGCCTGGGCACCACCATCAAAAAAGCGGGCTCACAGGATCAGTTCCGGAAGGTGGATCTGGGCTACCCGATGAAAGCGGGTGAGCTGGGCCGCTCCCGTGGAGTGCGAGCGTTCATCCTGATGTCTGCGATCGGTGCCTCGTCGTCGTCGACTATTTTCTATAACCGGGTAAAGGGCGAGCTTGAAGACGCCCTGAGAGATCTCGACTATCCCTACCTGTCCATCTATCACCTGAGTCTGTTGTTGGGCGATCGCAAAGAACAGCGCACCGCCGAGGCCCTTGGCATAAAAGCGATGCCGCTGGTGAACCGTCTGCTGATCGGTCCCCTGGATAAGTACCGCGGCATTGAGGCGCAAACAGTGGCCAGTGCCATGGTCAATGAGGCCTGCCATCTGGCGGCAGAACCCGCCGCCGAGCAGGTGGTCCAGACGCGCGAGTACGATGAGATCGTCCAGCTGGCGGGCTGAGCCGGTTATTTCCCGTTCAGAATCCCGACAACCAGACGGCCAGCCAGGCCAAGCAGAATGGCCCCGAAGATACGCTCGAACCACACGGCTTTCTGTCTGAGCAGGGTCAGCCATTTCGGGTTGGAGAACAGCCAGGCAACGATCAGGTACCAGCTGGTATCAATGACAAGGGCGGTTGCGGCATAGCCGAACTTGGCCATCAGGCTGGTGTCGGTGCCCACGACCTGGCTGAACAGGGCCAGGAAGAATACCGCGATTTTCGGGTTGAAGAAGGCAATCAGAAAACCGTCACGGGCCGCACTTTTGGTGGTGGGCGGCTCGGGCAGTTCGTCATCCGCCTGCCGCTTTGCCATCAGTCCTTTCACGCCCAGCCAGGCCAGGTACAGGGCGCCGCCCCATTGCAGAATTGAAAACGCCGTTGGCGAGGCGGTGATGATGGCGGCGAGCCCGAGGATGCTCAGAAAGGCATAGATGCCGACACCGATGCCATGGCTAAGAGCGGTCATGATGCCATTGCGCCGACCACCGGTGAGCGTCTGCTTGAGCACCAGTGCCAGCGAGGGTCCCGGGGACATAGCGCCCAGAATGCAGATGGTGACCACGGTCAGCCAGGTTGCAAGCGTCATGGTGGATCAGTCCTTTGCAATTGAAACAGGCTGCCGATTCTAGCAGCCTGTCCGCCGGTAAAAACCTGGAAACTGCAATCAGTTCAATGCTCAATCACCCGCCAGAATCCACCTGGCGGCCTTCTCGGCAATCATCAGGGTTGGCGAATTGGTGTTGCCGCTGGTGATCGTGGGCATTACCCCAGCATCCACCACGCGCAATCCCGCCACACCCCGGACCCTCAGGTGCGGGTCCACTACTGCCTGTTCATCATCGGCTCGCCCCATACGGGTAGTGCCCACCGGGTGAAAGATCGTGGTGCCGATGTCGCCCGCCAGCTTCGCCAGCTCGTCGTCGGTCTGGTACTCAAGGCCGGGTTTGAATTCCTCCGGCTGGTACTGCATGAACGCAGGCTGCTCGGCAATACGACGCGTCACTCGCAACGAGTCTGCCGCAACTTTCCGGTCTTCCGGCGTGCTCAGGTAATTGGGGGATATCGCCGGTGCCTGTTTTGGATCGTTGCTGCGGATGCGCACCGTACCCCGGCTGGTGGGGTTCAGATTGCAGACGCTGGCGGTGATGGCCGGGAAATTGTGAAGCGGCTGCCCGAAGGCGTCCAGGCTAAGGGGCTGCACATGGTATTCGATGTTGGCGTAATCGTATTCCTCGGAACTGCGGGTAAACAGACACAGCTGTGAGGGCGCCATACTCATCGGCCCCGAGCGTGTAAGCAGGTATTCCAGGCCGATCCTGGCCTTGCCGATCAGGGAATTGGCCATGGTGTTCAGCGTTGTGACCCCTTTCACCTTGTACACAGACCGGATCTGCAAGTGATCCTGGAGGTTCTCGCCAACGCCGGGCAGGTCGGCAACTACATCAATTCCGTGTTCCTTGAGGAGGTCGGCGGGACCAATGCCCGAGAGTTGCAGAAGCTGCGGGGAGCCAATGGCGCCAGCGGACAGGATGACTTCCCGTTTTGCCCTGGCGATAACGTCATCTCCGCCAGACCGCTCGACCCGAACGCCGACACAGCGAGGTCCGGAGCCGGCGTTTTCTGTCTCGAGCCCTAATACATGGGTTGAGTGCCACAGGGTCAGGTTGGAACGCTTTTCCGCGTTCCTCAGGAACGCTTTGGACGTATTCCAGCGCCAGCCGGAGCGCTGATTCACCTCAAAGTAATCCACGCCCTCGTTGTCGCCGCGGTTGAAATCCCGGGTCCGGGGTATGCCCGCCTCGACGCAGGCAGTGGCAAAGTCCTCCAGCACTTTCCACTTCAGGCGCTGATGCTCCACACGCCATTCCCCGCCGTGACCGTGGTACTTGCGGTGCTCCGGATCGGCATCGCCGCCCTCATCAAGGCGGTAGTGATCTTCATGGCGCATGAAATCGGGAAGACAGTTGTCCCAGTTCCAGGCGTCCTCGCCGGTAATTTCGGCCCACTGCTGGTAATCACGGGCCTGACCACGAATATAGAGCATCCCGTTGATGCTGGAGCAGCCACCCAGAGTCTTGCCGCGGGGGTAGATGAGGGATCGGCCGTTCAGGCCAGGATCGGGCTCGGTACGGAAACGCCAGTCTGTTCGCGGATTGTCGATGCAGTACAGGTAGCCCACCGGGATATGAATCCAGTGGTAGTTATCCCGTCCGCCAGCCTCGATCAGTAGCACCCGATTCTCCGGGTTTGCGCTCAGCCGGTTGGCCAGCAGGCAGCCGGCAGTGCCGGCGCCGATAATGATGTAATCGAACTCCTGATGTCCCGTCGCATTGTTGTTGTCGGACATGGCGTTTTCTCCGCTGCTGGTTTTCTAGTTACTTGGCGGTCGGCATCACAAATTCCGCACCGGCATCAATGGAATCGGACCAGCGCTGCATGATGGATTTCTGGCGCGTGTAGAACTTCACGCCCTCTTCGCCGTAAGCGTGGGTGTCGCCAAACATCGAGCGCTTCCAGCCGCCAAAGCCGTGCCACGCCATGGGTACGGGAATGGGTACGTTAATCCCGACCATGCCGACCTGGATTCGGCGGCCAAATTCCCGGGCCACGCTGCCGCTCTCGGTGAAGCAGCTGACACCGTTGCCGAATTCGTGGTCGTTGATCAGACGAATCGCCGTTGCGATATCGGGTACCCGGACACAGGCCAGAACCGGTCCGAAGATTTCTTCACGATAGATCGTCATATCGGGCGTGACGTGATCAAACAGTGAACCGCCCATCCAGAAACCATCGGCGCAGCCATCGCCGGTGTTCGAGGCATCGAACTCCCGGCCATCCACGACCAGCTCGGCACCTTCTGCCATACCCTTGTCAATGTAGCCGGTAATGCGCTGGTGTGCGGCGGCGGTAACAATCGGGCCCATCTCGGCATCCAGCTGTTCGCCGTTTTTCACTTTCAGGCTTCGGGCCCGCTCGGCCAGTCTTGGCACGATCTTGTCCGCAACATCCCCGACAAGCACCGCCACACTGATGGCCATGCAGCGCTCGCCGGCACTACCATAAGCGGCACCGATCAGGGCATCGACCGCTTTGTCGAGATCGGCGTCCGGCATCACCACCATGTGGTTCTTGGCGCCGCCGAGGGCCTGAATGCGCTTGCCGTGTTTGGCGCCTTTCTCGTACAGCAGGTTGGCAATCGGAGTGGATCCGACAAAACTCAGGGCCTGGACATCCGGATGCTCGATCAGGGCGTTCACCGCGTCCTTGTCACCCTGCACCACGTTAAATACGCCATCGGGCAGTCCGGCCTGTTTCAGCAGGTCGGCGATCATCAGGGAAGCACTCGGGTCCAGGGGGCTGGGCTTCAGGACAAAGGTATTGCCTGCCGCGATGGCTACCGGAAACATCCACATGGGCACCATCGCCGGGAAGTTGAACGGGGTAACGCCGGCGACCACGCCCAGGGGCTGGCGGGTGGTCCAGTTATCGATACCCGTGCTGACCTGCTCGGTGTAATCGCCTTTCAGAAGCTGGGGAATGCCGCAGGCGAACTCGACGATGTCGATGCCCCGGGCTACTTCGCCCTGGGCGTCCGTAAATACCTTGCCATGCTCCGCGGTGATGGCGCGGGCCAGGTCATCCTTGTGGGTGTTCAACAGTTCCAGAAACTTGAACATGACCCTGGCCCGGCGAATGGGCGGTGTGTCGGCCCAGGCGGGGAATGCAGCATCGGCGGCAGCAACAGCGGCGTCTACGTCCTCACGGCCGGCCAGAACTACGCGGCCTGTGACCTGTCCGGTGGCCGGATTGAACACGTCCTGGGACTGGCTGGATGTGCCGAGAGATATTTCGCCATTGATATAATGCTGGATGGTTGCGTTGGTCATGGATGCCTCTGTCTTTTCGCGATTGGCCGCTCGAAATGGCAGAAATGCATTCTGCTAAGGGCCCTTAAGGAGCTTTGGGTAATTTCTGACCATACAGGTTAGGTGTGGCAAAGGGGGAAAGCAATTGAGATTTTCAAAAGCCAGATATAAGGTAATCTTATATCGAGAACCTGAAACGAGACGCTTATGTACCCCCTTCAGAGCCTTCGGGCGTTCGTTACTGTCGCCCGTGAGGGCAGTGTAAGCCGCGCCGCCACTCGCCTCCATCTGACTCAGCCCGCCGTCAGCCTCAAGCTCAAGCAACTGCAGGACGAACTGGAACTCAAACTGTTCCTGCGCAAGCCCCAGGGTCTGGTGTTGACCCCCGATGGCCAGGCTCTCTTGCCTTCGGCTGAAAAAGCACTCGCTGCCATGGCGGCGTTTGAGCAGAGCGCCCGGGCATTGCACAACACCCTTCGAGGGCGGTTGCGGATTGGTACCATCGTGGATCCCGAATTTATCCGTCTCGGGGCGTTTCTGCACCGCCTGGTGGAGCGGGCGCCACAACTGGAAACCGAACTGCGTCAGGGTATGAGTGGTAGCGTGTTGGAGCAGGTGCGGGATGGCCGGCTAGATGTCGGTTTTTTTCTGGCGCCGCCAGGCGTCGGGCCGGGTGCACTGGCGCCGGACGTGGTGCACCGTGAGCTGACCCGGTTTCACTACTATGTGGTTGCGCCGGCGGGTTGGGGGCCGAGGCTTCGGTCGGCGCAGTGGTCCGACTTGGCAGTTATGCCCTGGATTGTGACTCCAGAAGACTCCGTTCATCACCGGCTGCTTAAAGGCACTCTGGAACCCATGGGGTCAATGCCGCGGGGCGTAGCCCAGGTCGATCAGGAGGCGTGCATGCTGGACCTGGTCAGGGCAGGTGTGGGTTTGAGTCTCGCGCGGGATGCATTGGCGATGGCTGAGCGCCAGGAAACCGGCCTGGAAATTGTTGAGGGGTTGCAGTTGCCTTGCGCGCTCAGTTTCGTATGGCACCAGGACCGACAGGGCGAGCCTCTGATCGCGGAGGCTCTGGAAGCCCTGGCGGGTGTCTGGGCGGTTAGCCCAACGTAGCATCCAGGAACATCATTACGGCAAAACCGCCCATCAGGCAGAAGGTGGACATGATTTTCCATTGCCGGTGATGGGTTTCGGGGATAATTTCATTGCTGATGATGAACAGCATGGCGCCTGCTGCGAAGCCAAGGGTCCAGGGCATTATTGGCTCGGCAAGCCAGACAAGCGTCGCTCCGAAGAGACCACCCAGTGGCTCGGCCAATCCAGTCATCAGGGCAATGCTGAAGGCCTTGATTCGCGAGTAGTTGATGGCCAATAGCGAAAAAGCGACGGCCAGCCCCTCCGGAATGTTCTGGAGTCCGATACCGGTGGCAAGAACATAGCCATTATTGACATCGCCGCCGGCAAAACCGACGCCCACCGCCATGCCTTCGGGGAAGTTGTGGAGGGTTATAGCGACAATAAAGAGCCAAATGCCGCGGATGTAAGAAGCGTCCGATCCTTCCCGGCCCAGTTCGAAGTGCTGATGCGGCAGCTTCTGGTGCACAAAGTAGAGGGCAGCGGCACCGGAGAGCAGGCCGAAAATGACAATCAGCGCGGCGGTCCAGGTCTCGCCAGTAATCTGTTCGCCGTACTCGAGGCCAGGTAGTAACAGAGAAAAAAATGACGCCGCCAACATCACGCCTGCGGCTGAAGCCAGCATACCGTCCTGCAGTTTATGGGTGAGGGTACGGACAAGAAACACACCCAGGGCGCCCACGCCACTGGCAAGGCCCGCCAGCAGGCTGGCAATGGTTCCCAGCCAGACAATACTGATGTCAGAAGTCATTCAGTCTCCCGTTGGCTTGTAATGTCAGCATAGCAGCTTGAAGTAGCTACGCCGGAGGCCCCGCTGTGGGTTCCTCCGGCTGCATTTCTCGGGAGAGAAAAGCGATCAGGCGGCGTTCTGCTCGCGCCAGGCCAGCTCGTTGGAAATGGTGGCCTTCGGTTGCAGCATCGCGAAATCGATGTCTGCAATCTCTTTGCCGTCTTTGAGGCGCTGCACGAAGTCCGGGTTTGCGAGCGCCTTCTTGCCCACCGCAAGCAACGTGTCCGGGAACTGGTTGGCCACATCCTGGCAGTTGGTTTCATCAATGTTGCCATTGAGGATAAGACCGATCCCTTCAACGCTGGCGGCCACGCCAGCCAGGCTCTCATCACCCTCTACAAAATGCTTCCGGTTAACGTCACCGTCGGTTGTATGGACGAAATCGGCACCTGCATCGCGGACCGCTTCCACAATCTGACGGAATCCGGCTTCACCCTCCGGCAGCTGGTGGTCTGGATCAGTGACCGTGCCCTGAGACAGGCGGATGCCTACGGTGAAGTCCTCGCCAACGGCCTCGCGAATCGCACGGACCACTTCAACCACCAGGCGCAGCCGGTTTTCCAGTGAACCACCGTACTCATCGTCGCGTTGGTTAAAGTAGGTGCTCAGGAACTGATTCAACAGATAGCCGTTGGCCCCGTGAATCTCAATGCCATCGAAGCCGGCGGCTTTCGCATTGGCGGCGGAATGTGCAAAACCTTCAACCGCCGCCTGAATGTCGGTCCTGGTCATGGCGCTGGGCGTTTGCCACTCAGTCTGGTCGCCATAGAAACCAAGCGGGGCGCCTTTTGGGGTAACTTCGCTGGGCGCCTGTGGCTGGTCGGTGAAACGGTTGGCCTGGAACTGCGCGCCGGCGTGCATCAACTGAACGATGATCTTGCTGCCTGCGGCGTGTACCCGTTCGACAATGGTCTTCCAGCCATCTATCTGCGCTTCGTTGATGATGCCGGGCTGGTTGGCATAGCCCTGGCTTGCCTTGCCATCGGTATAGGTTCCCTCGGTGATCACCAGACCAAAGCCGCCCCTCGCGTAGCGTTCGTAATGGTCTGCCATCAGGGCATTCGGGGTGCCGTCCGGCTCCGCACTGGTGCGTGTCATTGGTGCCAGGGCGAATCGATTAGGTACCTCGATGGTGTTGAATTTGATGGATTGCATCACGTCGCTCATAGATACCCTTTCATGTTGTTGAATTGGACGAGGGATACTATCGGGGCGCAGCGCCTTCTCTAAAAGCGAAGAATATCGACACAGCCTGTCAGTATTTTTGAATGATTATTCTGAGGTGCCGGTTTTGCTGTCGGAATGGCCAAGGGAGCGTTCCGGTGCAACCTGGTCGCGAACCAATTGCTTGAGTTTGGTAATTTCCGGGAAGCCGCCGTCTTGCTTGCGGGACCAGACCCGCTTGCCATTGACCCACACCTCGAAAATACCGCCAGTGCCGGGGTGCAGGCTCAATTCACTGATCTCGCCTTCGAAGGTTGTCAGCAGCTCCTGCGCCATCCAGGCCGAGCGCAGAAGCCAGCGGCAACCGGTGCAATAGTGGATATCGATTTTGTTGGTCATGATGGTGTCTGTGACTCCTTTGTTTGATGGCGGTCCAGCTGCAGAGTAAGACGTTGAAAAAGCTGATCCTGAAAGTCCCGGCAAAGCGGGTACAGATGACCGAGGCCGGGCATCGGGGTCAGCTCTGCGACTGGTAGATTTTTGGCGAGGTGGCGAGCGTAGTCCATGGGCACGAATGGATCCTCCTCGCCCTGGTAGATGAATACCGGGGTCCGGATATCGCGAAGACTGAACCCCCAGTTTCCAAGTTCGGTCAGTAAATCGGTGGTAATGGCTCGTCCGCCACTGTTGAGACACATGAGCTGATCACGCTGGAATTCGCCGTCGCTCAATAGCTTCCTCAATAGCTGGCGGTCATGCCTGCTGGCCATTTCCTCGGCACCTTTGAGATAAAGTCCCGGGTGACGCCTGGATAGCCAGGCAATCAATGTGACGGCCAGCCGGGTCAATCGGGGACTGAGCCTGACCAGTTGCGGGCCCGGCCATCGTGTGGCCTGAACCAGTCCGCCGGAGCCTGGATATTCCGCAAAATGGGTGAGCCCGGAAAGGCAGACCCCGAGATCAACCCGATCCGCGAGTCGGTAACAGCAGGCCAGGGTCCGGGAACCGCCGCTGGACCAGCCGATGTGACTGAAGCGCGCCAATTCCAGGGAATCGGCAAGCTGCTCGATATCGGCCGGGTAATCGAGCAGCTTGCGCCCTGGCTGGAAATCGGAGTTGCCGATACCGGGGCGGTCGGGGGTCAGGATGCGAAACCCGTGCTCCCTGGCTTTTTCATCAAAGAAGCGGCCTTCCAGACGGCTGCCCGGCATACCGTGCCCAAAGACAATCGGGTAGCCGAGGGGGTCGCCAACGTCCGTGAACGCCAGGGTCCTGCCATCTGAAAGCGTTAGAACCCGGTGCCACCGCGCATCGGCACTAATTTGTGTCATTCGTGGGGTAGACCGAGCGCGACAGGGTGGGCTCACAGCCGACAACTCTGCGGGCCTGTTTGTGAGCGTGGAGATACCAGCGTTGGCCGGCTTTTGCGAACGTGTTTTTGCTCACGTCAAAGTCTACGTTTTCCATGGTTGCCGGAATAGGCGAGCCGTCGGCGTGGCGATAAACGCAGCTCACGCCAATGGTCAGCGCTGTCGCTGCCGGTAGTTCAATGAATCCGTCTTCTCTTACAGCCGGCTCATTGTCGTTTATCGCAATGACCTTGAGACACGGACCGTAATGAACCTTCTCAAGATCATCCAGGTATTCGTTGAGACAATGGTTGGCGCTGACGAAAACGGTGTCTCCGTCAATTTCGTCTTCGGCGGGCGGCAGCGACTGACATCCCTGCAGTAAGAGTATCCCGAAAACCAATAGCAGGGTCTGTTTCATGATATCTCCTCAACTGATGCGCGTATCCTGTTTCAGAGCTTGTCCTGTGCCGGGCCCGAGCCGGCTACCGGAGTATTGTAGCGCGTATCCCCCTCGGCGGTTCCACGGAGCTGATCAATCAGGCGGGCATCGCGGTTGTATAAATCATTGCGGAACTGCAGCCTGCCCTCGTTATCTACCCAGGAGGTCCAGTATTGGATGTGCACAGGCACCGGCTCCGGGAGCACGACAGTCTGGGGTTGTGCCTCGGAAACCACCCGGTCAATCTTTTCCCGGGACCAGTCGGGCGCCGACGCCAGAAGTCGCTCTGCAAGATCAAAAGGTTGCTCAACCCGGATGCAGCCAGAGCTGAATGAACGCTCGGCCCGGGAAAACAGGCCGCGCCCCGGCGTATCGTGCAGGTAAACATCGTACTGGTTCGGAAACATGAACTTGATCTGACCCAGGGCATTCTGAGGGCCGGGTTCCTGCACCAACTGGTACGGGAAGTTGTTCCGATTCAGTGACGGCCAGTTAACCTCCAGCGGGTCCACTCTTTCCCGGTCAGTGCCCCAGCCACGGTAAACGCTGATATTGAGTCGGGAGAGATAGTCCGGATCGCGGAGAATCCGGGGCAATTGATCCTGAATCATCAGCGTTCGCGGTACGGTCCAGGTGGGATTGAACACCAGATACCGGATGCGATCGGAGAACACCGGCGTTTGGCGGAAGGGCTGGCCGACGATCACTCGTTTGCGCAGTACTTCTTCGCCGTTTTCCACCATTTTCAGTTCAAATCCGGCGATATTGACCAGGACATAGGTGTCGCCGAGGGATTCCGGCAGCCACCGCCATCGTTCGAGCGTGGCGTCAATGTGGCGCAGGCGTTCCACCGGTATCAGGTTCAGTGCTGTCAGGGTGTCCTTCCCGATAAGGCCATCGGCTTCAAGCCCATGTCGGGCCTGGAAGCGCATGACCGCAGATTCAAGCTCCGCGTCGTAGTCACGCGGATCTGTGACTGTTGCCGGTGATTCTGCAAGCTCTCCCAATAGAGAGAGTCGTCGGCGGACCTCATTCAGCCGCTCATCCCTGTCGCCGGGCCGAATGGTCGGGCGCAAGGCCAGAGGTAACCAGGGCTGGCCCAGCAGTCTGGTCAGGTCCTGCCTTGCAGCCATCAACTTCCGGTAAGCGGGATCGGCCGGACGCAGCGAATCCAGCGTGCCGGTTATATCCGAGCGCTGCAACGCATCCTTTAAAACGGATTCCATCTGGCGCTGGCGCCTGTTGGCGGTCCATTCGGCGTGAACCGTCTGCGGGTTGACCTTGCCGACCAGCATGTGTGAGCTGAGCATCAGAAAAGCATCAGAGAACAGCAGATCCAGATCGGCCCTCAGGTCTTCAGAGAAATCGCTCATGGGTCTGAGTGCCAGGCCCGAGAGAATATCCGCGTGATAGTCAGCCGGGTTCAGACCGTCATGACTGGCTTGTTCAACCGAATCAATCAACTGCCGGCGAAGCTCAGCCGATTTCCATGCTGGCTGGTATCCGTTGGCCCCGTAAAAGGCTGACAGTGCCTGGTGGGCCATTAACCGGCTTCCGAGCACCTGAACCGGGAAGCCGGCTTCCATGGCCTCAATCCTGGCAACAATGGCTTCATCGGCTGCCAGGCAAACGGGGTGCCAGAGGGTGCCCAGCAGGGCAAACAATGTTGTGGCGAGGGAAAAACGTCTGAATCCATGCATGGGTGTTCTCCACCTCTTCCCTGAGAGGCGTTAATCGCGGTGGTAAAGTGCAATAGTCTGATGCTACCACAGCGGCATTTGTTCCCCACCTGGCCGCCGGAAAAGATCACCTCGCAGCGGTTCTTCTGCATGGAGGTTCAGCCCCAAGCGCCGTGCTTTTTTGGTGAAACGCTGGCGAATCAGGTCCGAGTAAGGGCCCGTGCCCGTCATTCTGCGGCCGAAGGTGGCGTCATAACTCTTGCCGCCCCTGAGGTCGCGCATTCGGTTCATCACATGCTCGGCCCTTTGCGGGAAGTGCCGCTGCAGCCAGTCCTGGAACAGCTCGTCCAGTTCATGGGGTAAACGCAGCATGATCCAGCTGGCACGGGTGGCGCCCGCCTCTGCCGCGGCTTCCAGAATTGACTCGATTTCGTGATCGTTGATGAAGGGGATTACCGGCCCGAGGATGATACCGGTCGGAATGCCGGCCTCCGAGAGCTGCCTGATCATCTTGAGGCGGGTGGCCGGTGCGGCCGTCCTCGGCTCCATGCGTCGTTTCAGATCGTTGCTCAGGCTGGTGAGGCTGATCCGCACAGAGCAAAGCCCATCAGAAGCCATTTCGCGGAGCAGATCAAGGTCTCTGAGGATGAGAGCGCCCTTGGTAATGATCGACACCGGGTGGCGATACTCGGCCAGAACTTCCAGCACCTGGCGGGTAATCCTCTGGTCCCGCTCCAGTGGCTGGTAGGCATCCGTATTGACGCCCAGGGCGATGGGCGACACCCGGTAGGCGGGCCTGTCGAGCTCTTCTCTCAGGCGGGCGGCGGCGTTGGGTTTGGCGATCAGCCGGGTTTCGAAATCCAGCCCCGGTGACATGTCCCAATAGGCGTGGGTAGGGCGGGCGAAACAGTAAATGCAGGCATGCTCGCAGCCACGGTATGGATTGATCGATTGGTCGAACGGTACGTCCGGTGACGTATTTCGACTGATTATGGATTTTGCGGTCTCAAGGACGACTTCCGTAGCGAGCGTATCGGGGTTCAGGTCGTCTTCGGGGTCGTGATACCAGTCATGGTCTGCCTCCCGGTCAGTGACAATGGGCTGGAACCGGTTGTGGGGATTCAGGGCCGTGGCGCGAGTTTTCATGGGCATGCTCGATACTGTTTAAATGTACAGTATCGAGCATGCTAACGCCTGGAACCCTGCCGTGCAACCTGTCCAGGGCCCACTGTTACAGACGGAAGCCCTGTGATGCCTGGGTCAGGGTGGTTACCTGGGATGATAGTCGTCCGATATGGGCGTTGAGCTTCTGGCGGATATCCGAGGTTTCCCGGGTGTGCCCGTGGATCTGCTCCACCTTCTGGGCGATTTCCTCGGTGGTCGTTGATATCCCCTCAACAGAGGACACCACCTGATTCATGTCGCCAGCCAGTTGTTGTATCGAGCCGGTGATCTGTTCGATCGAGTGCGCCGCCTCTCTCGAGCTTTCCTCTCCCTCACCTGCGGAAGTCAGGCCCTCTTTCATCAGTCTGGAAATGGCCTGGGTTTCACGGTTGAGGGATTCCACGATCTCGGCAATCCCGTTGGTTGCCGATACGGTCTTCTCTGCGAGGGACCGAACTTCGTCGGCAACAACCGAGAAACCGCGTCCGGCCTCGCCGGCTCTTGCCGCCTCAATCGCAGCATTCAAGGCCAGCAGGTTAGTCTGTTCAGCCAGGCCGTTGATTACGCCAACGATGGAATTGACCTTCTCGCCGGTTTTGCTCAGCTGGCTGACCTGATCGTGGGTTTTCTGGATTCTTTCAGCCAGTTCGGTCATGGTTTTCGCGCTTTGCCTGACCACCTCGGCACCGGAATGGGCGGCACCGTTGGCGCTCTGAACAGCGTCATTGACTGACTGGGTGTACTGGGCAATATCGACCGCCGTGTGGGAGATTTCCTGAACCGCAGTGGCGGTCTGCTCGGTCTCGTCTTCAACTTGCTCGCCGTTTCTGCCCATCTGCTCTACTAGAGCATCCAGTTCAACCTGAAGCGATGACAGCGTGCGGTTACCCTCGACGACTTGCCCGATAACGTCCGAGACATCGTCCAGCATCTTGTTGGCCGCTTCGCCCAGGCGATTGAATTCATCGTTCGGATTCCTGCCTGGCTCAAGGCGCTGACTGAGGTCACCGCCGGCGACCCGGGTGAGCAGGTTTACGGTCTCATTGAGTCGTTTCACCAGTGTTCTTGAGGCGGTCGTCAGGGTCAGGATAAGGATAATCACCACCGCAGCAGCGGTTGCAATGATCAGCCAGGTTGAGGCGGCGCGGGCCTCTTCGGCCTGCTGGCTGGTTGCCACAATAATGTCCTGGCGGAGGAGGGTGTTCTGCTCGGCAATCAGATCGCGAATACGGGTGCCGGTGGCTGACAGTTGGTTCTCAATGGCAGACAGGTTGGCGATGAGCGATTCGGCATCGGAAAAGGCATTGGCGAACGCCTGGACAGCCTGGCCGATGTCAATTTCCTGCCAGTCCATCTCGGTGACGGTGGTCTGCATCCGCGCCAGGGCCTCACGGGTTGACTCGGCGTAGGTCGCATCGAAGGTAGACAGGTAGTCGCGGTAGGTGGAGGCGATGGTGTTGATGTCGTCGTTGAAGATGGAAATGCTGATTTGCCGAAGCCTGTCGTTTATGGCTTCGGACATTGTTGCTCTCAGACCGCTGGACGGAGTGAGGCCTAGCTGTTGATTCAGGGCCAGCCATTCGGTGCGAAGTCGGGTATACTCCGCAACCTGCTCCTGGATTTGTTGTGCAGTGGTCTTTACCGCGTCACCCGGCAGGGTTCCGGCGGATTCACTGAGCGCCGACGACTGGACCGCGAGCGACGCCAGTCTCTCCTGATAGTTCTCAACCTGGTTCGGTTCCAGATTCTCACTCGTTCTCTCGAGTGCCAGCCAGTCGTTCAGCAGGGTCAGGGACGCGGATTCATAGGCTCTTGCTTCGCTTCGGGCCTCATAAGCGTCAGATACCTTGCCGAGCCCGCTCAGGGAGGCCAGAGTGGCAATCGCCAGACCAATCAGCGTTGCAACAATCAACAGCAGGAACTTCTGTTTCCATGACAGGGCCATTCACATCCTCCGGGGAATGTTGTTTTTCTTCGCAACTAACTGAGCTTAGACCAGTTCCGGATAAACGACGGCCCTTTTGACGACAACCGGGAATCCATGTCTGATCTCGCGATTTACCAATATCTGCTGATTGCCCTGATTTTCGTCTGGAGTGGTTTTGTCCGCTCCGGGCTGGGATTCGGTGGCGCCGTTCTGTCCCTGCCATTTCTGTTGCTGGTTCTTGATCAACCGCTCGTCTTTCTGCCGATCATTGCGGTCCACCTTCTGGTTTTTTCATCCCTGACAATCTGGATGAACAATCGCACCGGGGCAGGCAAGCAACGTGAGGCGGGCTCGGGCACTGTCGACTGGCAATACTTGTGGCGGATCCTCGCCATCATGATTGTGCCCAAGCTGATTGGTGTATTCGGGTTGATTACCATGCCCAGTGACATCCTGAGTGCCATCATTTTCGTTATCGTGGCGCTTTATTCTGTTTCCTACATCATCAACCGACCTTTTCGCAGTGGCAGCAAAACGGTCGACGCGATATTCCTCATGGTGGGCGGATACATCAGTGGCACTTCCCTGATCGGTGCGCCCCTGATCATTGCCGTGGCAGCCCAGCACCTGCCCAAAGAAAAACTGCGGGATACCTTGTTCGCGCTCTGGTTCATTCTGGTGCTGATCAAGATGGCCGCTTTCGTCTGGGCCGGCATCGATCTGCAACTTATCCATCACCTCTGGCTGCTGCCATGCGCAGCCGTCGGCCATGTAATCGGGCTCTACGCCCATGACCGTATTCTCCAGGCGGAGACTCCGGTGTTCTTCCGTCTGCTGGGAACCGTGTTGCTGCTGGTGAGCAGCGTCGGTATTGTTAGCGTGCTCTGGTAGCAGCCAGGGCGCGAGGCTCAGCCTGCGCGCCCGAATACCCGTTCAAAGAAACCGGTCACCCGCACGTCTGGTATTGGCAGGCTGTCGACTTCGTCCATGGCCCGTCGCCAGAACTTCTCGGGGTCGTCCAGATGCGCAACTTTGGCGCGCTCGTCCGGACTGTAGTGGTTGTGCTCCCCGGCAATGCCCTCGGCCATCAGTTCCTGGGTCCAGAGGTAGATTGCAGCCCGAACGGTCCTGAGGAGCCGGCAATAAACGTCGCGACTCAGGTTGATGGCCAGCTCGGCGGTCAGGTTGATCTGCTTCTGCAACACGGCCATCTCGTCTTTTTCCAGCAAAACCCGGTTGCCGTTGCCCTTTTTGCAACTCACACAGGTTTTCTCAAGAGCTTTCACGCCCTCGAGCAGATCCATGTAGCCAAACTTCTCTTTTTGCTGATCATCTACTGGAGCGGGGATCCAACCATACTGGGGGGATTTGGCAACAATGTGCCCGTGTAGCTGCCTACGATAAGGCGGTGCGGCAGCAACATCCTGATATCCATCAAATTCGGTGCGTAGCCAGGCCGCCATTTTACGGTGACGAAGCATCATGGCCAGGGTAATGGCAGAGGGCATGATCTCTTCGAGCAGCTCTGCGGAGTCCCGCGTGCGTTCGTCGAGGTGGTTTACGGATGTCGACATTTCTCCTCCTCGGCAACGGGTTGGCCGGTTCGTGGACCCGTTGTCCGTTTGTTGTTTTTGGCATTCGGTGGTTGTATGTGTCATTACCGATGTCTAAAAAGTAGACAGATAATCTCAAGCGCGCCGTTGTAAAAAAGTTACTGCTTTGTAACGGCCGGTAAGCAGCCAGACCAGGGGCAGGAAGAGCGTCATGAATCAGGACAATGGCTTCGAGTTGCAGAGAGCGTCCATGGTGGATTATCAGCTTCGAGCCCGTGGAATCGGGTCGCCGCTGGTGCTGGAGGCCATGGGTCGGGTGCCGCGTGAGCGCTTCATTCCAGAACGTATGAAGGACTGCGCCTACGATGATGGTCCTCTTCCGATCGGTGCGGGGCAGACCATTTCACAGCCTTACATCGTGGCGTTGATGACGGAAGCACTGGATCTGGAGGGTGGAGAAAGGGTTCTGGATATCGGCACAGGTTCGGGTTACGCGGCTGCCGTTCTGGGCTGTATTGCAAGCGAGGTGTTCAGCATCGAACGGGTTCGGGAACTGGCCGATCGCGCAGCCCGAACGCTGGCCGCCGAGGGTTTTGACAATGTCCGGGTTCGCTGTGGCGATGGCACAATAGGTTGGTCCGAGCACCAGCCTTTCGATGGCATCATCGTGGCTGCCGGTGCGCCATCGGTGCCGGAATCATTGAAGCATCAGCTGGCGGTTGGCGGGCACCTGGTCATACCGGTGGGGTCGGAGCATTCGGTTCAGTCGCTGGAACGTATTACCCGGCTGACAGAGAACGAATTCCGGACCGAGGACCTCGGCGCAGTCCGGTTCGTTCCCCTGATCGGTGAACAGGGGTGGTCGTGACCGCGAGTCTTTGCACGCAGACTCAGCTGCCGGCGTTCGTGCTCTCGAAGATCTTGTCGGCCGATGCCGCTACGAAGCCCGAGTAGAGCCGGCCATCCGGTTTCGGATAACGCAGGGCAAATTCGTAGAAACAACTGGGTATGGTTACCGTCTCGTCGGTAAAGGTAACCGGCACCCGGTCGGCCATGGTTGAGGACTGCTCCAGCAAGTCTTCCGGGGAGCCTTTTACTTCACCGCCGGATGAATTCACCGTATAGCCATGATCTTTCAGCAACTGATTGATTTCCGGAACCGAACCGAACTGTTCCAGATGGTTGATGCTGACCGTGAAATGGTTTGCGCGGTAGCCCCAGGCGGCCATCCAGGCGGCGTACTCGCTTTCCTTCATCAGCTGGCGGTAGGTGTCGTAGTCGACCGCCCAATGGCGACCCGAATAGAGAAAATCATCGGCAGTAACCGCCTCCGGCTTTACCTGGCCGACAAGACTTTTAACCACCGATTGCAGCTCCGGCGAGCATTGCTCTACAAGCAGCTCGGAAATAAACACCTTGGGCAGTTCCCGGGAGGGGTGCTCATAGTGGCGGGCATAAAGCTTTTTGGCCTCGAAGTGGTATTCGCCACCTTCTTCATAGCCGAGGCTGAGAAAATGCTCTGCCAGAGCGTCCAGCCGAACAGGGTCCAGGTTGAAGGTGCGAAGCGCAATGTGGTCGTTGACGATGGCCTGCCCCTCTTCGGCGCCCAGGATTTTATGTATGCGATCGGCCGAAGGGGTTACCTGGCGGTACGACTCCCAGAGTCTCGCAAACAGGGTGTCCGGATCAGTGTGCATAGCGAATCTCCTCAGTAACCGGTTTTTGGCAGGGCTGTTGACGCCCCTGTGACTCTTCCCTGGACTGGCTCAGTGGCAGATAGCAGGCCAGGCTATATCCGCCAAGGTTCAGTTCGTTCGCCAGTTGCTCTGGCACTGACAGGCTATTGGCATCGGGGTTCGGCAGGACCTGCTCGGTTACCGTAGCCCTGAAGCCTGAACAGCCAGCATTGGCAACTATAGCGGATCCAGCGGTGTTTCCAGCAATATTCCAGGAACTCCGGTTGCCTTTCTGTAGCCTTGCGCGGGTAAGAAGGGTATCGCGCACGCTGGCGATGTCCGATCTGGCGCACTCCAGTGTTGGCCCCCCGTCCAGAAGATCCACTAAGCCCCGGTGGCGAAAACCTTCGCGCTCCAGCATGTGCCGGGCAGGGCGCGTATCTTCATGGACCTGGCCGATAACCGCCCGGGCTGCATCGGTCATCTGCCGGGTAAACAATGGCGTTGCGGGGATAAAGCGTTCAACAAAACCGCTCTGGCCACAGCAGGCCAGCTGTGTGGCAGACATGAAATCAAGATCTGCTACGTGATGTTTGAGCCAGTCCCAGAACGGGGATTGGCCGGCATGGTCTGAAACGCCGCGCATTTCTGCAATAACGGTGTCCGCAAAACGCTCCGGGTGCAGTGCCATGAACAGAAAGCGAACCCGTGACAGGAGCTTGCCCGCATTGGCCCGGCGAAATCCGGGCCGAAGATACAGCGAGCATACCTCGGTGCAGCCGGTGTAATGCTGGCATCGGGTAAGGCTTTCCTCGACGTGACGTTTCCGGGGATCTTCCTCGTGATGGATAACCGCGTTACGGCGGAAATGCTCGAGCGGGCGGGATAAGCCAGCAGCAGCTTCTATGCCGGTGGTCCCCATAATCTGGCCGGTCGCACTGTCTTCAAGCACAAAAAGATAATGCTCATCGCCGGGAGTGGTCACAGTCCGTGCGAAGCTCTCAACCGAATGATCGATCTTGCGGCTCAGGGCATCGCGATCCGGCATCAGCGAGGTGAAGCCGGGGCCGGATTCCACTGCGATCTGCATCAGGGCGTCAAGATCTTTGGGGGTAATCGGTCGAATAATCATGGCGATCTTCCTGGGAATTGTTTTGGGCCCAGTATGAAAGCCGTCAGCGCCATAATGCAGCTGCAGAATGATCGAAATGATCTACAATGGATGCAAATTGTAAAGTAGGTTTGGCAATATGATCAATTCACGGGACCAGAAACTGCTAATGCTGCTGCGGCAGAATGCCCGGACCAGTGTCACCGAGCTCGCCAAAGCCATGCATGTGTCACGGTCGACGGTGCAGAACCGTATCGCGCGGCTGGAGGCCAGCGGTGTCATCCGTGGTTACTCGGTTCAGTTGGGGGGTGAGTTTTCGGCGAGCCAGGTGGAGGCTCACGTGTCGATCAAGGTGTTCCAGAAGCTCACCGGCAGAACCAATGCTGCCCTGGAGCAAATCAGCCAGGTATCGCAGCTGTTTTCCGTCAGTGGGGAGTACGACCTTATTGCCATTGTGCAAGCCCAGTCCCTGGAGGAACTGAGCGCCGTGCTGGATGACATTGGCAACCTTGAGGGAGTTGAGAGGACCAACTCTGCCGTTGTCCTCGAAACCCGGTTTCGGCGTTAAAACGGTTTTCCCGGGTCAGGTGCCCAGCATGCCCGCATAGGCGCTGTAGAAAAAGGCACCGGAACCCAGAAGAATGATGCCCCAGGCCGGAAAGATTAAAAACGAACGTTTTGGTTTGCTCATGGCTACATCCAATTTGCTCGAAAAGAAGGGTGTACACCCTTCACACTAGCTCAAACTTGACAAATGTTACGAAAAATTTTGAGTAACAGTTCTCGGGCGAGGATTAATTTGCCAATGGCGCGGGCACTAATTGCTATTGAGCAGGTCTGAAATGACGCTAGTATGAATCGCAATGGCATGACCTAAACACGAAGGACAATAACAAAAAGGAGCCGTTTATGGCGGTAGACCCCCGGAAGCAGACCTCACTCCATTGCCTGTATTACTGGGCAGAGGAAACCCCCGACAACGTTTACCTTACTCAGCCTTACCCGGATGGCCGGGTGGAAGATATTACCTGGAGAGAAGCAGCCGATCAGGTATCCCGCATGGCGGCTTACCTGGACAGCCTGAAGCTTCCGGAACCCAGCAATATCAGTATCCTCGGAAAAAACAGCGCGCACTGGATCCTGGCCGATCTGGCGATCTGGGCGGCAGGCCATGTTTCGGTGCCACTTTATCCCACGCTCAACGGAGATACTGCTGCCTACGTTCTCGAGCACAGTGAGGCAAAGCTCCTGTTCCTCGGAAAACTGGACGGGACCGCGGACGGCTGGAACGACATCAAGAACCACATTCCGGCAGACTTGCCGCTCATTTCCCTGCCCCTGTCGCCACGGGACGATACGCCCAAGTGGTCGGAGATTGTGGCCGAACAGTCGCCTGCGCAGCCCAAGCTGCCGGATCCGGATAACCTGGCCACGATTGTCTATACCTCCGGCAGCACCGGCCGCCCCAAGGGCGTCATGCACAGCTTCCGGACCATGATTTCAGTAGCTGATGGCCTGCAGCAGCTGTTCCCGGTTTCCTCTGACGAGCGCATGCTTTCTTACCTGCCCCTGGCTCACGTGGCTGAGCGGGCAGCTGTCGAAACGCAGTCCCTCTACTATGGCTTTCATCTCTATTTTGCGAATTCCCTGGATACCTTCCAGGAGGACCTGCAGCGGGCAAGGCCGACGCTGTTTTTCTCGGTCCCGCGCCTGTGGATGAAGTTCTATCTTGGTGTAAACGCCAAACTGCCGCCCAAAAAGCAGAAGCTGCTCTTCAGTCTCCCCATTATCAGCGGCCTTGTGAAGAAGAAGGTCTTGAAACAGCTGGGGCTGGATTATTGTCGGGCAGCCCTGACCGGCGCAGCGCCGCTGTCAGCGGACATCGTTAACTGGTATCGCAACCTTGGGCTCGAGCTGCTGGAAGTGTACGGGATGTCGGAAAACTTCGGCTATTCCCACGCCAACCGACCAGGCCAGGCTCGCGCCGGTTCGGTAGGTATGGCGAATCCAGGGGTCGAGCACCGCATCGGAGAGGGCGGAGAAGTCCAGGTGAAAAGCCCGGGCCAGATGCTGGGTTACTACAAGAATGAGGAGAAAACCAAGGAGGACCTCACCGAGGATGGCTTCCTGAAAACCGGAGATATGGGCGAGATCGACCGGGACGGCACCCTCCGTATCACAGGCCGGGTAAAGGATCTGTTCAAAACCTCCAAAGGCAAATACGTGGTACCGGTGCCCATCGAAAACCGGTTTAATCATCCAAAGGCCGAAGTGGTCTGTGTGGCCGGTGCCAACCAGCCGCAGCCTTGCCTGATGGTCCTGCTGTCGGAAGAGGCCAGGGATGAACTGGAGACCGGAATGGATCGCGGTGAGCTCGAGCAGGAACTTGCGGCCGAACTGGAGGCGGTGAACGCGGAGTGCGAGTCCCACGAGAAGGTAGCTTTTGTCGTGGTGGTTCGGGAGCCCTGGACTATGGAAAACGGCATGCTGACGCCGACCATGAAGATCAAGCGGAATGTGATAGAAGATTTCTACAACCAGAAGATGGACGACTGGTTCAGCCAGAAGAAAAAAGTCGTTTGGGAATTCTGATCCGCTAACGTAAAACGCCGTTGGTTCCCTGGGAGCCAACGGCGTTTTCAAATCCTTATGTTCTTTCTGTTCTCAGCCTGA
Organism: Marinobacter sp. DSM 26671; assembly: GCF_900112835.1. Taxonomy (NCBI): domain Bacteria; kingdom Pseudomonadati; phylum Pseudomonadota; class Gammaproteobacteria; order Pseudomonadales; family Marinobacteraceae; genus Marinobacter; species Marinobacter sp. DSM 26671. The sequence continues at coordinate 33,386 of NZ_FONF01000021.1, forward strand.
GCGATCTCCCCGCTCATGCCAGATTCGGCTGCCGTTTTAGTGGCCGCCCTGCATCTGGCTCATGTCCGGAGCAACGTTTGCTGCTTTCCGGTTGAAGCTCCGCATCTTGCGACTGAAAAACTGTACCGCCTGCTTTGCCGCAGCACGGGTATACTGGCGCCTGACCTCAGCACTGTTGTGGAGGATACTGGACGGCAGCGGGTTTACGGTTGCGATATGGTTCTGAGTCATAGCGCCTTCCTCCTTTTTAATGAGTGTATTGATTTTGGTAGGTAGGTTAGTTAGGGATCTACCTTTAATTTAAAAGCGATTATAAGGGTTCTTATTTGCAGTTTGAATACGTTAAAATCCGTACTCACGTTGCAAATATGCAGTAACTATGGATTGGGATTATCTTCGATATATACGGGCGCTGGCAATAGGCGGAACGCTAGCCAAGGCCGGCGAATTACTGGGTGTGCACCAAACCACAGTTTTACGGCGACTCGACCAGATGGAAGAGTCGATGGGTGTACAGTTTTTTGAACGCAGCCGGGATGGACTACAGCTCACCCCCGTGGGGGAGACCGCGTTCCGGGAGGCGGATCGGCTGGCCATCGAGATGGAAAATCTCGAGCGCAAACTGGTCGGGCAGGATTCGGCGCCGGTGGGTAAAGTCAGGCTGGCGGCTGAAGACGCAATGATGAGCGCGCTGCTTAGCCCGATCCTGGCCGAGCTGGTTCGGGAGTTCCCGGATATCGAGCTGGAGACGCTTACTGATAACGATGTGGCGAACCTCAGCCATCGGGAAGCGGATCTCACCTTGCGGCCCGAGAACAAGCCGCAGGCAACTCTGGAAGGCGAGCGAATCGCCTCCATCGAATCCGCCGTTTACGGGTCGGCCCGCTATTGCCGGCGGCATCGTGACATGGACGTGGAAAACCGTCCGGAAGGTTGCCTCTGGATCATACCGGATGAAACCTTCAGCCATCTGGCGACGGGCCGGTGGTACAGAAAACAGTTGAAGAACGTTACCTCTTTCATTCGCTGCAACAGCCTGCAATCCATGCACGCGCTGGCGAAAGCCGGTGCCGGCCTGGCGGTTTTGCCCTGCTACCTGGGGGAGAGCACTCGTGAACTCCGCCGCCTGTCGGACCCGCTGGAGGGTGAGAGCGTGGATCTCTGGCTGCACGTCAACCAGGATACCCAGCAAATGGCCCGGGTCCGTATCGTTATGGAGTATCTGGTGGAGCGCCTGCAGTCACTGGAGTCCCAGATGGAGATTTCTTCCGCTTTCTGACGAGCGTCAGCCGCAGAACGGCCAGAACTGGTACCAGCGCCAGCACTGGAATTCCTGCTCGCAGGTTTTCAGCTGATTGTCGTATCGGAAAGCCCGGGTCTGTACCCGGGCGGCCAGATCCATCACGTCCGGTTTCTCTTCGAAGCTTCTGCGGGCATATCCGCCCCGGCCTTCGTGGTAGGCAAGGTACAGCTTTCTGGGGGCCGAGAAGGGAATGCCAAGCTGCCGGTGGCTTAGCTGGTTGTACCAGCCCACGAAATCCAGCGCGTGTTCCATGTCGGTGCGAACGGTGAACCAGCCTTCGCCATTGGCCTGCAGGTATTCCCGCCACGCCGGGTCGAGGGCCTGGGCATAACCGTATGCGGTTGTGGGCCTGGTCCAGGGAATAAAGCCCCAGAGCAGTGTGCGTGGTGGACGCGCATGGCTGCGGAATGACGACTCGTAATAGACAAACGCTAACTGGGTGGCGATGGGTGTGCCCCAGCGTTGCCTGGAGTCGTTGGCGTAGTCATACCACACCGGGTGTTCCCGGAAGATTTCACAGATGTTCTCCGGGTTTGCCGGAGGATCCGGTGCCAACAGGCTGAAGCGGAGCGTTGCCCAGAGACCCATCAGCAGCCCCAGCATTGGAAGCCCATACCATCTTGCCCGGCTTTTCCAGGTTTCCAGAGCCAGTTGCCGACTTTTGGTCTTGCGGGTACGTTTCTTTCGCATTCCTACCAAACCGTCATCTCCAGGGCCGCGGGATTGCTTGCTGCCTGCCTCGAACCCATGGCATAAGGGAATCAATGATTCACTCGGGATGATAGGTAAATGACGCGATTTCCCATAATTAAACCTCTTTTAATCACAGCACTTCTTGTTAATGGTAATGCCCAGGCAGCGCCGGATGCCCGCCAGGTGCTGGAAGTATCGCCTGTTGACGATATCGTGGCCCGTTACCCGGCCATGATGAGCCAGGGAATCCGGGAAGGACTCAAACAGAATGGTCAGCTTCCTCCAATGATGGCCAGTACCATCGGGAACATCGTGAGCAGCGGTTTCAATTCCGTGGATATCGAGCAGCAGATCATTAAAGATCTGCAAGCCAAACTCACGGATTCGCAGCTCCAGGCAGTTCATGACTGGTACGAAACCCCTGTGGCCAGAAAGATTTCTTCGGCCGAGATTGCAGCTTCGGAACCCTCGGCCTGGCCGAAAATCCAGTCCAGTGCCATGGAATTGAACAGCCGGTACAAGGGCACGCGCAAAGCGGAAATGTTCGATCGGTTTGATCGGGCTGCGCGGGCCACAGAAAGCGCGGTGGATACAACGATCGCAGTGCAGCTCGGCCTGGCAACGGCAATGGCGGCGTTCAGCAGTGATTCGGCCAATTACGAGCAGCTGCGCCAACGCATTGAAAGCCAGCGCAGCATGCTCAGGGGCGTGGTGGGTCAGCAGGTTTACGACAGCTATCTGTATACCTACCAGAACATCGGTGGCCAGGAGATGGATCTCTACCTGGAGTTCCTGGAGAGCTCTGCCGGCTCGGCTTTCTCGAAAGTTGTAACCAACAGCATCCAGCAGGCGATTACCGAGCCGGTGGAAAGCATAGGCAAGCAGATGTCGCGGTTTCTCAGTCCGGAATCACCAGGCGGTCAGTGAATCCCCTCAGTTGCCGTTCTGAGCCAATGTGATGCTGGAATAATTCCTTGCTCGGGGTTTGTGCAAAGCCAGAATAGGGTCCAATCTCCCTAGTATATGCGAGTGAGGAGTGTCGTTATGGATTTCAATGCCTATCAGAAAGCCTTGTCCTCACAACTGAGGGGGCTGGAGTGTCCGTTTCCGGAGCAGGAGTTCGACGATCGTCTTGCTCGTGTCCGGGATGGGATGGCCCGGGAGGATTTTGGCGCCCTGCTGTTGACCGATCCTTCGGATATTTTTTACCTGACTGGCTATAGCACTTTTGAAGTATCCGTTCACGTGGCCCTGGTGGTTACCCAGGAGGACCTGCTCTTGCAGGTGCCGTCCATCGAAATGGGGCCTGCGATGATGACAACCCGGGTCGCCCGGGTCAGCGGATACCGGTGGGAAGGCATCGGCGAGGTATTGGAACCACTGGTTCAGGCCCTGAACGACGGAGTGGAGACCGTGGGTATTGATGCCTGGCATGGCTCTCTGCGCCAGGGCGTGCTGGAAGGCCTGCAAGCTCGGATGCCCGGAGTAAGATTTCTGAACAACGGCGGTCTGTTGAAGCAGATCCGGATCGTCAAGTCCGATGCCGAAATCCGGTGCCTGCGTGAAAGCGCCCGGATAACAGCCGAAGGTTTCAGGGCGGCCGTGGCCGCGGTCCAGCCGGGTGTTACTGATAATGACATTGCCGCCGAAGGCGCCAGGGCGCTGCTGGCAGCCGGCAGTGAATTCATGAGCATGCAGCCAATTGTTGTTACCGGTCGTCGCAGCAGCGTGATCCACTGCAATCACAAACGTACGGTGGTGCAGAAAGGCGACCCTGTTTTTCTGGAATTCGGCTCAGCCTGGAACCGCTACACCGCACCCATGATGCAGACCGTGGTTGCTGGTGGCGAGCCATCGGCTGAAATGCGTCGGGTCCATGACGGCTGCCGTCGGATTGTGGATACCCTGCTGACGTCGATCCGCCCGGGAGTCACTTTCGACCAGGCCGCCCAGAACGCCGAGAAGGCGCTTCAGCCATTGGCCGGAAAGGTGTTTTTCTCCGGGGTATTTGGCTACACGGTGGGCGCGCAGTTCCCGCCATCCTGGGTGGAGGGCTCGGGCTTCATCGCCAGAGGTGGCAATGTGGAATTTCGACCGGGCATGGTTTTCCACCTGCCCATCTGTTTGCGTATTCCCGGGCAATGGGGCATTGGGTGTAGCGAAACGATTCTGGTCACCGACGCTGGCGCCGAACCGATAACCGATAATCCCTGGACGCTCGGTTAGTCCAGTCTCAGATCCAACAGATAAACAGTGCGTGGCTCGGGCAGGCGAACCGCAAAAAGCCCCATTCTTCTGACTTGGGACATATCCATGGACCGGCCATCGGGAGCGTTTTCGATGTCGGCCAGTTTCCGGGTGAAGGTATTGGAACCAGGACCCAGTGTCAGGCGGGTGTTGTAGCGGTCGTTGTAGGCATGATCGCTGCGGTCATGGGCTACGTCATTGATTCGAAGCGTCAGCGTCAGGGGAGCGGTCGAGGGATTGAACAGGGTAATGCTCAGTGTTTCGTAATCACGCCAATCGGCCGGGAGATTGTTGAGTGAGACCCCCGAGTAGGTTTCAGTGCCCAGATCAAGTTTCAGGCTCTGCGCATTATTCAGCGAGTGGTCGGCAGAGACCGTGAGCCTGCCGGTCCAGAATGCGCCGGGATCCTGATGGGTGAAGTCGTATAGCAGAGGTAGTTGTTCGTATACCTGCCATTGCCGGGCAGCCACCATGCCGGTAGCTCCCAGCTCAAAACACAGTAGCAGCGCAACGGATGCGGCCACCAGGCCTTCGCCGAGAGAGTTTCGCCGCTCTGATGTAAGCAAGGGGCGCCATGCGATAACCAGCCAACTGCCAATCAGGTTGCGCAGGAGGTCCCGCCCATCCATGTCGCGATTGTGTCCGCCCTGGATCAACTCGATACCAATTCCGAGCACCAGCAAGACGACGGTAACCGCGAGCCAGAGACGCCAGCCACTTAGCCACTGCCAGGGTCTGACCGCCAGAGTGAGTAGTGCAAACAGAAGGATGTGGCCAAGGTTCCAGGCCGATTTGAGGAGTGGCCCCGAGGCCCAGTCAGGCCCGCCGACAAACAGGAAAGGCGCGATGAGCAGAGAAGCGGCACCGGCCAGCAGCGGTAGCCGCCGGCCGGTGGTTTGCAGTCCCGGTATGGAACCAGGAATCATCAGCTGCGGCTGGTCACTTCCAGCAGGTGATAACCAAACTGGGTCTTGACCGGACCGATAACGGTGTTCAGTTCACCGTTGAAAACCGCCTTGTCGAACTCGGGAACCATCTGGCCCGGGCCAAAGGAGCCAAGATCTCCGCCGTTGCGACCGGAGGGGCAGGAGGAGTGCTGCTTTGCCACTTCGGCAAAGTCCTGTCCGCCTTCAATCGCCTTTTTCAGTTCTTCGCATTTCGCTTCGCTGTCTACCAGAATGTGACGCGCTGTAGCCTGTGCCATGATCAATGTCCTTGTGTCGGATGAATGTATACATCAGAACCGGAATGCTGCCCGCAGAGCTCGTCAGAGGCAAGCCCTTTTTATCCGTGTTTCTGCGGCCTCACAGTCCACCGGGCAAACCTGTACAATGCCGGCTTTCTTTTCGCCGGCGCATGCCCGGCCCCACATCGACAGGTTTGTTTCTTGATCTCCACTGCCAATATCACCATGCAATTCGGGGCTAAACCCCTGTTTGAAAACGTCTCCGCCAAATTTGGTAACGGTAATCGCTATGGCCTGATCGGGGCCAATGGCTGTGGCAAGTCCACACTGATGAAAATCCTGGGTGGCGATCTCGAGCCCTCCGCCGGCCAGGTCATGCTGGAGCCCAATGTCCGTCTGGGTAAACTGCGCCAGGACCAGTTTGCCTATGAGGATTGCTCGGTGATCGATACCGTGATCATGGGCCATGAGGAACTCTGGAACGTCAAGAAAGAGCGTGATCGGATCTATTCCCTGCCCGAGATGAGCGAAGAAGACGGGATGGCGGTCGCGGACCTGGAAGTCCAGTTCGCTGAAATGGACGGCTATACCGCCGATGCCCGCGCCGGCGAGCTGTTGCTTGGCCTGGATATTCCGCTGGAGCAACACAACGGCCCAATGAGCGCGCTGGCACCGGGCTGGAAGCTGCGGGTGTTGCTGGCCCAGGCGCTGTTCTCCGATCCTGATGTGTTGCTGTTGGACGAGCCCACCAACCACCTGGACATCAACACCATCCGCTGGCTGGAAAACATACTGGTGGCGCGCAACAGCACCATGATTATCATTTCCCACGACCGCCACTTCCTGAACAGCGTGTGCACCCACATGGCGGATCTGGACTATGGCGAACTGCGCTTGTTCCCGGGCAACTACGACGAATACATGACCGCCGCGACCCAGGCCCGCGAGCGTATGCTGTCGGACAACGCCAAGAAAAAGGCGCAGATTGCCGAGCTGCAGCAGTTCGTCAGCCGCTTTTCGGCCAACGCCTCCAAGGCCAAGCAGGCCACCTCCCGTGCCCGCCATATCGACAAGATCCAGCTGGAAGAGGTGAAGCCCTCAAGCCGGGTGAGCCCGTTTATCCGTTTTGAACAGGGCAAGAAACTTCACCGCCAGGCGGTGACTCTCAAGAACATGACCAAGGGCTTTGATGATAAGCCCCTGTTCAAGAATCTGAACCTGCAGGTCGAAGCCGGCGAGCGAATCGCCATCATCGGTCCCAACGGCATCGGCAAAACCACGCTTCTGCAATGCATGTCAGGGGCCTACACGCCCGACAGTGGCGAGGTGAAGTGGACCGACAGCGCTGAAGTGGGGTATTTCGCCCAGGACCACACGGCGGACTTTGCCGAGGATGAAACCCTGACCGACTGGATGGCCCAGTGGACCAAGGGCGGCGAGCAGCTGGTGCGCGGTACTTTGGGCCGCATGCTGTTCTCCGGTGACGATATCGGGAAATCGGTGCGGGTGATTTCCGGTGGTGAGCAGGGGCGGATGCTGTTCGGCAAGCTGATTCTGCAGAAGCCCAATGTGATGCTGATGGATGAGCCTACGAACCACCTGGATATGGAGTCCATCGAGGCGCTGAACCTGGCGCTGGAGAACTATCCGGGTACACTGATTTTCGTCAGCCACGATCGGGAGTTTGTTTCTTCCCTTGCGACCCGGATTATTGAGCTTAAGGCTGATGGGGTGACTGACTTCAGTGGCAACTATGATGATTATCTTCGGAGTCAGGGATACGTCTGAGCCTCTGAGTTTTCTCTTGAACCCAAGATTTGGGGGCTGGGCAGCCGGGGAGGGCTGTCCAAAACACGCTCCTGGCGGCACATCCCTGTGACGCTTGGGCTCCGCCATCCATGGCTCCGCACAGTTTTGGACAGCCCTCCCCGGCTGCCCGACCAGACTTCTGTGCGGGCCTCGAAAAAAAGAGAATCCAGTATGGATGAAACAGGGATTATTGCTGCAACCCGAAAGTGGGTCGAGGACGTGGTCGTCGGCTACAACTTGTGCCCGTTTGCCAAACGGGAACTGGTCCGCAACCGGGTTCGGTTTGTGGTGTCGGAAGCCGAAACGGAAGACGAGCTGTTACAGGCCCTGCACTCGGAGCTTCAGAGGCTGGAAGACGAGCCGGAGATTGAAACCACACTCCTGATTCATCCGGCTGTATTGCAGGATTTCGGGCCCTACAATGAGTTTCTGGATGCGGCAGATGGTTTGTTGGCGTATCTGGAGATGGAAGGGGTGTACCAGATCGCCAGTTTCCACCCGGATTACCAGTTTGCGGGCACCGAGCCTGATGCGGCGGAGAACTACACCAATCGGTCGCCATTTCCCATGCTGCACCTTTTGCGGGAAGCCAGTCTGGAAGCGGCGATTGACAGTTATCCTGATGTCGATGCGATCCCCGAGCAAAACATTGGGTTGATGGAGAAGCTGGGTGCAGAGAAGATGCAGCGGATTTTAAAGTCGTGTCTTGAGGTGCCTAATCCATAGCGGACCGGGGAGTATGCGGTAGGAGCGGCTGGGAGGGCCCTTTCAAAACTGTGCGGAGCCAGGGATGGCGGAGCCCAAGCGTCACATGGATGTGCCGCAAGGAGCGTGTTTTGAAAGGGCCCTCCCAGCTGCTCCTGGCACGGACTTTAAGGCTGGTAGCGACGAACTCAGGGGTATCGTTTTCAGCTAAAACATAAGAGTTGGAATTAATGGGACTGCTTTTCGAGCAAATTGACAGCCAGCCTTCGGTGATTGGTGAGATCACTCTTCGCCGGCGGCGGATTCCGGCCATTGGCGACCGGGATATCTACGAGGTGAAGCTGGGCGAGGAATTCCTGATGTCCAGTATGTTCGTGGATGCCGAAGTGGCCCTCTCGGATATCGGGCTGGGGGAAACCGAGGGTGACGACCTCAGTGTGGTTGTCGGTGGTCTGGGCCTGGGTTACACCGCGGTGGCGGCGCTCAGGCATGAGCGGGTTGCCGAGTTGCTGGTGGTTGAATACCTGGAGCCGGTCATCGGCTGGCATCAGCAGGAGTTGGTGCCTCTGGGTAAAGACCTGAACGGCGATCCGCGAAACCGATACGTGCATGGCAGTTTCTTCGATCTTGCGGTTGCAGATCCTGAGGTTGGTGGTTTCGATCCGAAGAACCCCGGCAAGCCATTCGATGCCATTCTTCTGGATATCGACCATTCCCCCCGGGCGCTGCTGCACGATTCCAGTGCCAGCTTCTACACCGCCAACAACCTGCGGCTGATGGCGCGGCAACTGAAGCCCCGAGGGGTGTTTGCCATGTGGTCGAACGAGGGCGAAGATGACGAGTTCATGGCCGTTCTCAACGAGGTGTTCACCGATGTGGCCTGCCATGTCGTATCCTTCTTCAATCCATTTCAGAACAGGGAATCGTTCAACACCGTGTATGTGGCCCGTAAGCCGGGCTGAGAAACCGGAGCCTGTATGTCTTTAACCACGCACCGCAGCCGACCTTTCAGCTCCAGCCAGCGCCTGCCCGAGCCGGAGCAGCCGCCGGTGCTGCATGAACCGGGCGAGGCCGGGGCGTTGCTGGCGGAGTTTATCCATCGCCACCCTCGCTTGCTGATACTGACTGGTGCCGGGGTCAGTACGGATTCCGGTATTCCGGATTACCGGGATGGCGATGGTGCGTGGAAGCGCAAGCAGCCGGTTCAGCACAAGGCGTTCATGGAAGATGTTTACACCCGCCAACGCTACTGGGGTCGCAGCCTGATTGGCTGGCCGGTGATGCGTAATGCCAGGCCCAACCCTTCCCATCATTACATCTCTGACCTGGAACTGCTCAACCACAGCAGCCTGGTGGTTACCCAGAACGTGGATCGGTTGCACCAGAAGGCCGGCACCCGGGCGGTGACAGATCTGCACGGGCGGGCCGATGAGGTGGTGTGCATGAGTTGCGGTTACCGTTGCCCGCGGGATGAAGTGCACGATCGCTGCGCGGATCTGAATCCTGGGTTCCAGAAATATACCGCCGATACGGCACCGGATGGCGATGCCGATCTGGATGTGGATTTCGAGGATTTCCGGCTGGCGGACTGCCCGAAGTGCGAGGGGATTCTGAAGCCGGACGTGGTGTTTTTTGGTGATTTTGTTCCCAAAGACCGGGTGTATTCGGCCCTGGATACGCTCAAAGCCAGTGATGGCCTTCTGGTGATTGGTTCGTCGTTGATGGTGTATTCCGGCTTCCGTTTCTGCCGGTACGCCAACGAATGGAACAAGCCCATTGCCACCCTGAACTTGGGGCGGACTCGGGCTGAAGATCTGGTGGATCTGAAGTTGAACGCAAGGATCGGGGAGACCCTGAAGGCCTCCCTCGATCAGTTATAGCGGTGGTTACATCAGGTTGTAGATAAACACCACAGCCACGGCCACCGGAGTCACAAAGCGCACGGTGATCAGCCAAAGATTGAACATGCCCGGTGACAGGGCCAGTTCCTTCTCCATGGCCTCGCGCGACATCACCCAGCCTGCAAACAGGGCAACCAGCAAACCACCCAGCGGCAGCATGATGTTGGCGGTGAAGAAGTCCAGCAGATCGAAGATGGTCTTGCCTTCCAGCATGGGCACAAAGCCGAGGGGAGCGAAGTCAGCCCAGAGGTTCAGGGACAGAATCGAGGCGATACCCAGTCCCCAGCAGACAAAACCGGCGCCCAGTGTGCTGACGGTGCGGTTCATGCCTTTACGCTCTTCCAGCCATTCCACAATCGGCTCCAGAAGCGAAATCCCCGACGTCCAGGCGGCAAAGATCAGAAGTACAAAGAACAGGGTGCCGAACAGGGAACCCATGGGCATCTGACCGAAGGCCAGCGGCAGGGTCTGGAAGATCAGCCCCGGCCCCGCTCCCGGCTCAAGGCCGTTCGCGAACACAATCGGGAAGATGGCCAGGCCTGCGAGCAGCGCCACGCCGGTGTCGATGACCGATACGCTGATCGAGGTCTTGGCAATGGAAATGTTCTTAGGCAGGTAAGAGCCATAAGCCATCATGACCGCCATACCAAGGCTCAGGGTGAAGAACGCGTGCCCCAGGGCTACCAGTATTCCGGATGTTGTGAGCTTGGAGAAATCGGGCTGGAACAGGAATGCGGCGGCTTGCCCGAAGTGCCCGGTTGTCATTGCATAGCCGACCACGATCAGCAGCAGTACGAACAGGGCCGGCATGAGAATGCTGACAGCCCGCTCAAGCCCCGAGCGAACGCCTCGCACTACCACAACCATCACCATAGCCATGAACAGGGTATGCCAGGCCAGCAGTTTGGTGGGATCGCTTAGAAGGCCCGAGAATATCGCGCCTACGGCATCGGCAGACTGCCCGGCAAGCTGGCCGCTGGCGGTTGTGCCTACGTAGGAAATGGCCCAGCCGCCGATGACCGAGTAGAACGACAGAATCAGAAAACCCGCCAGAATGCCGATGGCACCGACCAGCTTCCAGGCCGGCTTGAGTCGGTCATGCTCGGCGATCAGGCTCAGACTCTTGACGGGGCTCCTGCCACCGCGACGACCGATCATGACTTCCGCCATCATGATAGGAATCCCGACGACCGCGATGCACAGCAGATACACCAGCACGAAGGCGCCGCCACCGTTCTCACCGGTGACATAAGGAAATTTCCAGATATTGCCCAGGCCCACGGCAGAGCCGGTAGCGGCAAGAATAAAGGCCAGACGTGATGACCAGAGCCCGCGTTGGGCGTTTGAACCTTCAAGCGCCCCGGAATAAGCGGCGGAATCTGAAGAAGTGACGGACATAACTATCTCCCGGAGTATTTGTTTTTGTATCAGGGTTTAAGAGGGAAGCCGCAGCTATCCGCAGCTTCCTGGGGGTGCGCCGGTGTCAGCTCAGCCGGTGCGGGCCAACCGCTCGGACGCCTGTCCGGCTCCGGCGATGTGCTTTTTGAACCGTTCCTCGGCAAGCTCGTTGGCAATCTCCCCGGTGGGGCGCCCCGAGCGGTCGGCACGGTTGAAGATTTCGGTCAGGGTATCGCCGATGGTATCGACGTGGGCGCGAACGGTTTCCGGTGTGGCGCCGGCGCGCTCGTAGAACACATCGATGATGCCACCTGCATTGATGGCAAAGTCCGGTGCATAGAGAACGCCCCGGTCCCGCAGCATGGCATCGTGCTCAGGGTGTTCAAGCAGATTGTTGGCGGCGCCGGCGACGATCCGGGCCTTCAGTTGGGGAATGCTGTCATCGTTCAGTACCGCCCCCATGGCACAGGGCGCTACCACGTCCACAGGCAGTGACAATATGTCCTCGGCAGCCGCTGGCTTGGCTCCCAGCTGATCCACGGCCCGCCGCATATTGTCTTCATGGATGTCATAGACCCAGAGATCAGCGCCGGCGTCCTTCAGGTGTCTGGCCAACAGGAAACCGACATTACCGATGCCCTGAATGGCTATCTTCAAACCGTTGAGGTCGTCCCGCCCAAGTTTGTGTTTTACCGCTGCTTTGAGGCCGATAAAGGTGCCGTAGGCTGTCGCCGGTGACGGGTCGCCGTTGCTTGGGTTGCCGTCGAAGCCGGTGCGCGAGGCAATTCCTGCAACGTGGCTGGTGTGTCGGCCCATGACCTTGAGGTCGGGTACGCTGGTGCCCGAGTCTTCCGCCGCAATGTACTGCCCGCCAAGACTTTCCAGATGGCGGCCCATGGCCTCCATCAGCGCTTTGGTTTTCTGTTTGCGCGGGTCGCCAATAATCACTGACTTGCCGCCACCCAGATCCAGGTTGGCGAGGGCCGATTTGTAGGTCATGCCCCGCGAAAGGCGCAAGACATCGCGAACCGCCTCTTCATCGGAGGCATAGGGAAACATTCGGCAGCCTCCCAATGCGGGGCCGCGGGAAGTGTTATGGATAGCAACGATGGCCTTCAGGCCGGTTTCGGGATCGCAGAAAAAGGACAGATATTCGTGGTTATCGAACTCGGGATGGCTGAATAGCATTGTGAAATCCTCTCCCGCCGGCCGGATCTCGGCATGAGCGGGTATCTTGTTCTTGTCTGCCGGCTTGTGGCCGGCGTTCCGATTTCAGGTGTCCGGTATATCCGCTGGGGGGTGGCCCACCGAAAGTGCCCTTTTGGGGCTGGACGAAAAACAAACTAGCGGCAATTGACGTTAACGTCAACATGCGAAAGTGAACTATTCAATGCAAGGCTCATCCCCGGATTCAGGCGCCTCCCCAGTAAACATTTGAGGCAATCATGAGGTTAAATGCCCTCATGCGTTGTGGGGATCTGGTCCATTAGTCGCAGATGTGCCCCTTTCTGCGGAAACTACCTATACGCGGATCGGGGAAACTGACCTAGTTTCCCCGGATGTCTGTCGCTTCCTATTCTTATCAGCTACAGCCGGCCCGGGTACGGGTGGAGTTTTTCCGGCTGCTTCCCATCTCGTTATTCGTGGTGGCTTTTGGCGCTGCCTTTGGCTTGGCAGCTACCCAGAAAGGCCTTGAGCCGCTCCAGGCGATGCTGATGAGTGCGACGGTGTTTGCCGGGGCCTCCCAGTTTGCTGCCGTCGATATGTGGGGCACCGAGGTATCTGTACTCCCGATGATCGCGGTGGTCTTTGCCATCAATTCACGCCATCTGCTCATGGGCGCTTCGCTGTACCCGATGCTGAGAGACGTCTCGCCGGGCAAGCGCTATGGCCTCTTACTGTTGCTGACCGATGCCAACTGGGCGGTTTCGGCCCAGGAATACCAGAGTGGCCGGCGAAACCTGGAGGTTATCCTTGGTGGCGGGTTGGCTCTTTGGCTGGCCTGGATCATCGGGACCGGTCTGGGCGTCTATTTTGGTGGCCTTCTGCAGGATCCCAAATCCCTGGGCCTGGACATGGTTCTCGGCTGTTTCCTCCTGGCCATGGCGCTGGGCGGCAAGAAATCCCCGAGAGTGCTCGTGGCCTGGACCGTTACAGCGCTGGCTTCATTGGCGGCCTGGAAATGGTTGCCGGCGAATACCCACGTCGTCGTGGGCGCGCTCGCCGGTGGTGCGATCGGGTTCTTCTGGCTCGAGCGAAAGCCTGCGCCTGCTTCTGACGCGGAGGACAGCACCCATGACCGTTGAGACCACCACAGCCGGTATTCTGTTCCTGATTGCGATCATGACCGCCGTTACACTGGTAACCCGTTTTGGCGGCGTGTTCATCATGTCGTTCGTGAAGATCAATCCTCGTATCGAGAGCTTTATCAACACCATGGCCAGCTCGGTCCTGATTGCCATCATTGTGCCCATGGCCGTGACGGGGGACGCTGGTGCGCTGGCGGCCCTGACCACGACGGCGGTTACCATGCTGGCGTTGCGTAAACCTCTCCCGGCCATTGCCGCCGGGATTGCCGCTGCCGGAATCGTGCGGTTTCTGGCCTAACCTCTCGAATCTGAAGTGATTAAAAAGTGCTCAAGTCCGGGGGGCTGCGGCCGATATACCTGTGTAGTAATTACAGGTGCCCAAAGCCATGATTTCCTCCAGCCAGATTTCGCTTTTCCAGGACAGTTCCCGCCAGGTATCGGCTTTCGACAGCACGCAGCTCCGCATCAACCGGCAATCTGCCGCTGCGCCGCAGGCCAATGAGAACGCGGTTGGCTCAGAGTTAACGCTCATGCGCCAGGCTGCCTATCGTTACAGCAGCCAGGAGCAGCTCGCCTTCAGCGGCAGCAGCACCGTGACGGATGGCGGTCAGCAGAGCGTCTTTACCAGTGCGCAGCTTGCCGAGAAAACCTCGGAGTTGTTTCTGATGGGCCAGCAGGCACTGAGCGTTAGCCGTGCCGCGCTCGGTGGTGATGCGGGTGTTGAGGGTCGGGGCAGTGTCTCGGTTTCTGCCGGACGCTATATGTTTTACTCGGAGAGCGAATCCAGAAGCTTTGCCTCCACTGGCACCATCGCATTGGAGAATGGTGAGACCATCGACTTCACCCTGTCACTGCGACAGTCCCAGTCCCGGACCTACGAGTACTCGGAACTGGTGCAGATTCAGGAACGGCCACTCACCGACCCTCTGGTGATCAACTTCGGCACTGCCACAGCCCGCCTGACCGATACCCTCTTCGAGTTCGACCTGAACGGTAACGGTGAAACCGGGCAGTTTGCCACCCTGGGCAGCGGTAGCGGCTACCTGGTGCTGGACCGAAATGGCAACGGCAAAGTGGACGACGGCTCCGAACTGTTTGGTCCCCGGAGCGGCTCCGGCTTTGGCGAGCTGGCCCGGTTCGATGACGACGGTAACCGCTGGATTGATGCCAACGATGAGATCTTCGAGTCGTTGTCCGTGTGGGTCCTGACTGCAGACGGCTCACAGGCACTGAAATCTCTCTCAGAAGTCGGCGTTCAGGCGCTTTATGTGGACAATGTAGAAGACCGCTTCACGCTGGCCAACAATCAGGGTGTGCCGCTGGGCCAGATCAAGGGTTCGGGAATCTATCTGAGCACAGACGGCGAGGTTCGCACCCTGGAAGAAATCGATCTTGCAGAACAGAATACCGTCGAAGCGCCGACCGCTGAGACGGTCCTGAGCGCGGAGCGTGGCTCGCCAGACCGCGGCGGTAGTGGCTTGGTGGAGGCCAGGGTGGAAGCGATACGTTCGGCGCTCGTGAAGCTGAATGAAATTCGTGAAAAGCAGAAGGCGTTTATCGAAGAATCGAAAGACGCCGGCAAGCCCGAGTCTCCCATTGCAGACTATTTGAAGCTGATCGATAAGATGCGGCTGGAAATGTTGAACAGCCAGGACGAGAAGAAGCAGGCGGCGAGCCGGTATCTGGAGTTTGCCAGTCTTTGATGTCTGGATTTGGAGCACGAAACAGGCGGGCTGGGGTTCCCAAAAAACGCTGTAAATACGTCCGTGTACGCTTGGCTCCGCCATCCATGGCTCCGCACATTTTTGGGAACCCCTGCCCGCCTGTTTCCCGAACCTAAGGGGAATTTTCAGCTATCGGGTTGTGGTTTCTAAGCGCTAACTCGCCGATGCCTGGCAGTTTGATCCCCAAAGCCAACGGGTTGATACCGAAGGATAGGCCCAGAAGGTTCAGCTCCAGTCCCTCGCGGACACCCGCCAGCACACCAAAGTACCCACCCAGTGAGACCTGATAACCCGCGCCACCCGGAACCTCTGCGATAATACGGTCGCCGAGGTAGTCCTTGCCGATCGCGTGGTTCGGCAGAGCCACATCGAGGCCCTCAACCTCCCTGATTACCCAGGCCACGAAAGTGTTGCTGTTGGGGCCGGGCCAGGCTTCGTATTCGGTCGGGTAGGGGTAGGACGCCACTGCCTGGTAGATGTCGGGAATCAGCTTTTCGGCTTCTTCGCCGCGGATATCGGCATAGAGGTTCGGCTTTGCACCGTACCAGTGTCTGTCGGGCTCACCGGGCCGTGAATTTACCACGTAGCTGCGCCAGCCAGTCACCTCATGAACCCGATAATGGCTGGCCCCTTTTTCCTTGGTGGCTATCCAGGTATGGACAGCAAAGTAACCTCGCCAACTCCAGGCCCGGGCGCCGTATACCTGAACGATGGCTTCCTCGGCCTGTTCTGGCAGAGGGGCAATTCGGGCGCTTTCCCGGGTGGCTGTTTGCCAGCTCTCGGCTCCCTGCAGGCTGCCACTGGTGGCCAGCAGAATCGGGCCAGCCAGCAGCAGGAGCACGGCGCCGAAGAACCAGCCGGTGTATCTGAAAAATCGTTTCATGAACTCAGTCCGAAGCGTGGGGTAGACGGGACCCTCTGAGTGACAGAAAGTTCCTCACGACTACCTGGATTATAGGGGACAGATACGCCAGCCGTGGGTTGGCGGATGAGGCTTGTACCGGTCTGTGGTTTGCCGTGAGGACGCTTGTCTTCTAGGCTCAGAAATACAAATCGCAATTCCCAGGAGGCTTTAATGTCTGACCATCACGTGTACAAAAAAGTGGAAATTGTCGGGTCTTCCAAGAAAAGCATTGAAGACGCCATTGAGAATGCACTTGAGGAATGTGGTAAAAGCGTTCGCAACATGGAGTGGTTTGAGGTAACCGAAACCCGCGGCCATATCGTTGATGGCAAGGTGGGCCATTATCAGGTCGTAATGAAAGTCGGTTTCCGTATCGCCAACAGCTGAACAGGCGCTCCCTAGTTACTGCGAATTGCCCGGTGCCGAATGGACGAGACCAGCTGGTTCATCAGCTCCCGGGCCTCGCCCTCGTGCAGGCTTTGGCATTTGTCCTGCAAGACCCGGCGATCGTGATTGGATGAGTCGCTAGGGACATCTTTTAGCAGGTCCAGATACTGGCAGGCCGCAAGGTGCGCCTTGATCTCGGCATCAATCAGCCGGGTAACCAGTTCATCGACGGACTCTGTGCAGAAGGGGCGGTTCCGGTTAAGCAGCTCTCGGGCCTCCAGGGCCGCATTGCGAGCTTCCAGTCTGAGTTCGCCGGCCGCTTCGCCGCCTTCAACCGCCCTCAGGAACATGCCCAGGCGTTCATGAAGATTCCATACCTGTGGCCAGATCCTGGCGTAGGCTTCCACTTCTTTCTGATAGCGGGCTTCTTCAACTGGGGAGCCTGAAGCGCCATTGCCGGACTCACCCGGACGATTGAATTGTGCTACCCGTATGTCGTCAACTTCCCGCCACAGCGTATCGGAACGCTCCCGTAATGCGGTCAACTGGTCCTCGCTACGCCGGCGAGCGCCCGATCCGATGAACAGGGCAATCACGGCCAGGCCCAGGGCGGCCGCTGAAAGCAGAAGCGGCAGGCCGCCTGCCGATAACATGCTCCACAATGGGTCTGTATCCATGGTGTCTGACCCCCGCGTAAATCCAGTCTGGGTCTATCAGTATAGAAGTTAATCCGGCGTCTGCTGTCGGAAGGGCAGGGCGGATTCCGCATCGCTGAAATAAGCACGCACGTGGTCCGCCTCCTCTCGGGTGAAGTTTTCTATGGCTTCGCGGAAGCCGGGGTGCAGAACGCCATGCCAGGAGTGGGTGATTACCGGCTCAAAGCCACGTACCAGTTTGTGTTCGCCCTGGGCGCCGGCATCAATATGGCTGAGGCCGAGGTCCATCGCCAGTTCGATGCCCTGGTAGTAGCAGGTTTCAAAGTGCAGGTGGTTATATTCGTCAAGGCAACCCCAGTAACGCCCGTAGAGGGTGGTTTTGCCCGCCAGGAACAGGGCACCGGCAATCATTTCGCCCTCGCGCACTGCCATCACCAGATGTACGTGTTCGGGTAGCTGTTCCAGAAGCAGCTCAAAGAATCGCTTGTTGAGGTAAGGTCGTTGGCCCCGTTTCAGATAAGTCGCCTGGTAAAACACATAGAACGCGGAAAGCACGTGCTCCGGAATATCCCGGCCATGAAAGCGTGTAAAGGAAATTCCCTGGTCCGCAACCTGGCGACGTTCCTTGCGGATGGACTTGCGCTTGCGGGAAGTCAGCGCCGCCAGGAAGTCCTCGAAATTACGGTAATCATGGTTATGCCAGTGGAACTGGCATCCGATGCGATGTAAGGCCTGCTCGTGTTGAAGCAGCTCCTGGTCCTCTTTGCCGGGAAACAGCAGGTGCCAGGAGTGGGCTCCAAGTTCATCGGTCAGCCTGTCCAACAGGTGATGAACCTGTTCCGGTACCAGCTGTTGTCGAATGTCCGGATCCAGCAGCAGCCTTGGGCCTGAGGATGGCGTGAAGGGAATGGCGATCAGTAATTTTGGATAGTACGCCAGCCCATGCCGCTGGTATGCATCGGCCCAGGCCCAGTCAAACACATATTCCCCCATGGAGTGGCTCTTCAGAAAAGCCGGCGCAAGGCCGACGATTCTGCCAGCCTTTCGGAACACGAGGTGACGTGGCGACCACCCGGTCTCCGGGGATGTGCATCCGGACGCTTCCAGTGCCTGGAAAAACTCGTAACGAAGAAATGGATTGCTATGCCCAGCCAGCCGCTCCCACTCAGGGGCGGGAATATCATTGATGCTGGTGCAGGTTTCCAGTGTGAGAGTCGCTGGTCCGGGTTCTGACATGGTGAGGGAAAACTCCTTTATGTACCCGATACCATACGTCAGAAGACGGCTTTTGATCACCCCGGGGTCAGTGTAAAGGTTCTGCAAAGTGACCTGGCCCGAATCAGTGGTTTGCGGGTAGCGTGTTAGACTTCAGCAGCAACTGTGGTCGGCACGACAGGTGGAGAAGCGACATGCAGAACAGGGTGTTACTGGTCGAGGACGATGATGAATTGCGGGAATTGCTTGCCCGTTACCTGACCAATCAGGGATTTACCATTCGGGAAGCTGCCAATGGCCGGGACGGCCTCGCCCTGGCGCTGGGTCAGGACTGCGATATTGTCGTGCTGGACATCATGCTGCCGGATATCAGTGGCCTCGAGGTGTTGCGGGAACTGAGGGCAGAGACCCATCTGCCCGTGGTATTACTGACCGCCCGGGGCGACGAAACGGATCGAATCGTCGGTTTCGAGGTTGGTGCCGATGACTATATTCCCAAACCCTGTAATCCGCGCGAGCTGGTGGCCCGGCTGCAGGCGCTTTTGCGGCGGATTGCCTGGGACCAGAAAACCGAAGTCAATGCGGCCCGGACCTATGGCGACCTACGTGTCGAGCCGGGCCATCGCCGAATTTACCAGAATGATGTGGCGATGGAGTTGACCGCCACCGAGTACGAGGTTCTGCAGGTTCTTCTGGCACACGCAGGCAGCGTGGTCCGCAAAACCGATCTCATGCAATGGGCGCTGGGCCGGCGCCTTGAAGCTTACGACCGCACCCTTGATATGCACATCAGTAACCTTCGCAAAAAACTGGGCAACGACGACCCGCCCCGTATCGAAACCGTTAGGGGGCTGGGGTACAGCTATCGGGTGCCAGAATGAAACAGCGGCCCATGTTCCCTCTGTTCTGGCGGATCTTCCTGTCGATCTGGCTGGCTATGGCGGTCACCGTGGTGGCCAGTAACCTTGCAACCAGGATGCTTCTGGACCGGGAGCGGGAAGCCATCGAGCGCCAGGCAGGTCTGAGGGATCTGGCCGAAGAAGCTATCGCAATTCGCGAGGCCGGCGACCGTGGCGAAGCGTGGCGTTTTCTGCGGGACGAAGGCGAGCGTCTTGAACTGTTTCTGGTGTTGCTCGAACAGGATGAAAACGATGGCAAGCTGCCCTCGTTCATCCGCGACCGCATGAAATCCGGCTGGTACCCGCAGAAACCCGCGGTACTGGACGTTGGCGGCGGTTACCGGTTGGTGGCCTGGCCACGGGTGCAGGGCGCCGGCTGGCTCAACCCGAGATTCTTCAGGGCCATCGAGCTCGGGCTGGCCCTGCTGATGATTTCACTGGCGTGCTGGTGGATCGCCCGCCTGGTATCGCGACCGTTGAAACACATGGAAAGCACCGCCCAGGCGATTGCGGCCGGTGATAATTCTCTGAGAGTCAGCGAAAAGATCGCCCAACGCCGGGATGAGGTGGGGCAACTGGCCACGGCTTTCAATGCCATGACCGAACAGCTCTGCAGTCTGCTGGAACGCCAGAAACATCTGCTTCGGGATATTTCCCACGATTTGCGAACGCCGCTCACCCGCCAGCGTATAGCCATTGAGCTGGCAAACGAGGCCGGTGCAGATGAAGAGCTGATGGCCAGCATTCTGCGCCAGAACGAACGGCTTGAAACCATGACCGGTCAGATACTGACGTTATACCGGGTTACCGAAGCCGGCGGCGATATCGAGCGCGAGCCCCTCCGGCTGGTGCATGTGATCAATCAGGTCCTCAAGGATGCAGCGGACTATGCCGAACACCAGGGTGTGGACTGCAAACTCGTGGTGTCGCCGGAAAGTTCAAGGGCGTCGGTGCTGGGTGATGAAGGGCTTTTACAGCGAGCCATCGACAACATCCTGCAGAATGCCCTCGACCACACGCCACCTGGCAGGGCTGTTCATCTGGCCGTGACGGTGGCCGATGACTGGTTGACGCTAACGGTTGATGACGAGGGGCCGGGCGTTCCGGATGAGCTGATCGGCCAGCTTTTCGAGCCGTTCTTCCGCGCAGACAAGTCTCGCGGGGGCACGGGCTGGGGGCTTGGCCTGGCCATTTCCAGAGACATCGTAGCGGCCCACGATGGCGTGATCGGGGCAGCAGCGGGAGAAACTGGCGGCTTACGGGTGACGCTTCGCCTTCCGGTGTTTTTCGGGGGCGGCTGACTCCGGCTCCGGGTCGGAAGGTTTCAGTTTTTCGGCGCCGGAAAAGTCGATACCCTCCTGCAGCTCGTCTTCGTCAAAGCGGATTCCGCAGGCCGCTTTCCGAATCTTCGCGGGCTTTGCCGTGCCCGGGTTGTTGTATTCGTCTTCAGAGGCCATAGGTCGTTGTCCATGAAAAAAGATTACCCCGTTCCGGCAGGATACCTTGAGCGTGAAACGGAAGTGAAGAAAAGCCGGTTCATTGCCCGGGTAGCCCCGGTGAGTTCGCGGGAGGAGGTGAAGGACTGGCTGGAACAGGCCCACCAGGACCACCCGGACGCCCGGCATATCTGCTGGGCCTACCAGATCGGGCGTCCCGGTTCTGCCGCCGAAGCTGGTATGAACGATGATGGTGAACCGTCCGGAACGGCCGGAAAGCCGATTCTCAACGTGATTCAGCACAAGGATATGGGAGATGTGCTGGTGATGGTGGTCCGTTACTTTGGTGGCATCAAACTGGGCGCCGGTGGCCTGGTGCGAGCCTATGCCGGAGCTGCAGAGAGCGTGCTGTCGGCTGTTGACCGGGTGGTCCAGAAGCCCATGGTGGACGTGCTGGTGCTCCTGTCATTTGCTGACGAGCAACCGCTGCGGCACTGGTGTGAGATGAACGGGGCATCGGTGGAATCGGTGGATT
This sequence comes from Marinobacter sp. DSM 26671, assembly GCF_900112835.1. Lineage (NCBI taxonomy): Bacteria > Pseudomonadati > Pseudomonadota > Gammaproteobacteria > Pseudomonadales > Marinobacteraceae > Marinobacter > Marinobacter sp. DSM 26671. The sequence goes on from NZ_FONF01000021.1 coordinate 54,693, forward strand.
ACGGGGCCTCGGTACGGGCCGGTGTTCTGGTTCCCGAGGATCAGGTCGAGGCATTCGGAGCCTTCTGCGATGCCCATAAACTGGATTACAGTTTAGAAAGGTGACGGATCCCGGGGGCATCGTTGTGCGTCTGCGAGGCGTATACTGTTCGTAAATCTGAGTCTCAATCGAGGACAGGAATCATGATGCGTTTTCTGATGTTAGCGGTTGTTGCACTGGCCATGACCGGTTGTGCCAGCAACGTGGTGACCGACTACAACTCTTCCGTGGTTTTCGGTAATTATTCCTCCTGGGCGTTTGCCGGTGGCACCGATTCGTCTTCCTTTACCTCACTCGACGGCACTCGGGTGCGCAGTGCCGTCGAGCGAGAGCTGAATCGCAAAGCGCTGAAACAGGTCCCTGAAGCAGAGGCCGACTTGCTGGTAAGCTGGCAGATCGTGCCCGAGGAGCGTCTTGAGCAGACGGGGCTGGGACTCGGATTTGGTTTTGGCAGCGGGAATTTCGGCTGGGCCCTGTCTGCGCCGCCACCGGTACGTGAAATTGAAGAGGGAAAGCTGGTTGTAGAACTGGCAGACAGCAAGTCGAAAGAAGTTGTCTGGCGCGCCGCCAGTCGGCGCTATCTCAATGAAAACCAGTCACCCGAGACCCGAATAGAACTGATCGACGAGGTCGTGGCCGAAATGTTTACCAAGTATCCTCCCGGTCTCGATTGAAGGCGTTACAAGACAGGAATAGCACGGAGACAGAATGAAGAAGCGATCTGAGGGCGGTCTGGTTTTTTCGACCGAGCAGGGGCGTATGTGCCCGGATTGCCGTAACCCCGTGAATGAATGTACCTGCGGTACATCATCACGGCCTGCCGGGGATGGCATTGTCAGAGTAAGCCGGGAGACCAAGGGCCGCAAGGGTAAGGGTGTCACCCTGATTACCGGCATTCCACTGGACGACAAAGAACTGAAAGCCTATGCCAAGGTGTTGAAAGCCAAATGCGGCACCGGTGGCACAGTAAAAGATGGTGTGGTCGAAATCCAGGGCGACCAGCGGGATCTTCTGGTTCCGCTGCTTGAGCAAAAGGGGTGGACGGTGAAGCGCGCCGTTGGCTGATGGTATAACACGCAAATCCCCCACGCTCACGTTACAATAGAGCCCGCGTTAACAAATCCCGACTTTCATACCAACCGGAATCTGCCCAGAAATCCCTGCAATTATGCCGTTGGATGGCGGATTCTGTTCGACCGGAGGCAAGCATGCATATACTGGTTTTGGGCGCAGGCGTTGTGGGTACTACCACGGCCTGGTATCTGCAGAAGCAGGGGCACCAGGTAACTGTGGTTGATCGCCAGAACCAGGCCGGCCTGGAAACCAGTTATGCCAACGGCGGTCAGATCTCCGTTTCCCATGCGGAGCCGTGGGCCAACCCGTCCGCCCCTCTGAAAGTCATGAAATGGCTGTTCCAGCCCGACGCGCCCCTGCTGTTCCGGCCAAGACTGGATCCCGCTCAGTGGCGCTGGGCGCTCTCTTTTCTGGGGCAGTGCACCTCGGCCCGGGCTGCCCACAACATCCGCCAGATGGTAAATCTCGGCACCTACAGCCGCAGCCAGTTGCAGGCCCTGCGTAAGGAAGCGGGCATCGAGTACAACCATCTCGAGAAGGGTATTCTGCACTTCTACACCAATCCTGCAGAGTTTGACGGTGCCATGGAGCCGACCCGGATCATGCAAGATCTGGGGTGTGACCGTCAGATTATCGATGCAGACCGGGCGGTAGAGCTGGAGCCGGCACTCAAGCCGATCCGCAACCGGATTGCCGGGGCAACCTACACCTCGGAAGACGAATCCGGTGATGCCCGGATGTTTACCCAGAACCTTGCAAAACGCTGCGCGGAGGCCGGCGTAGAGTTCCGGTACGGCACTGAAATCCTGGGCTTCGAACGCGCCGGCGAGCGGGTACTCGGTATCCAGACGCTCCGGGACGGCCATCATGAGACGCTGCGCGCGGATGCCTACGTGCTGAGCATGGGCAGCTTCAGTGCGGCGCTCGCCAGTCAGCTCGGTATTTTCCTCAACATCTATCCGGCCAAAGGCTATTCGATTTCGGTACCGGTGAAGAACGAGGAGGCGGCGTTCAACGTCAGCCTCACTGACGACGAGTACAAGCTGGTTTATTCCCGCCTGGGTGATCGCATGCGCGTGGCGGGCACGGCCGAACTGAACGGCTACAGCCGGAAACTGAACTATACCCGCTGCCGCGCTATCGTGCGCCGCACAGCGGAAGTCATGCCCGAAGCAGGTTACTGGGATCAGGCGGAGTTCTGGACCGGTTTACGGCCTGCGACGCCCTCCAACGTGCCGTACATCGGAAAAAGCCACTTCGCCAACCTCTACCTGAATACCGGACACGGCACCCTTGGATGGACCCATTCCTGTGGTTCCGCCGCGGCCCTTGCGGACATTATTGACGGCCGCAAGCCTGAGGTGGATTTTACGTTTTCCGGCCTATAAAAAAGGGGCCAGATGAGGTGTGTCATCTGGCCCCTTCCCAAACGCCTCACTGATTACTGCAACTGATCCCGAATCAGTTTCTTGTTGATCTTGCCAACACTGGTCTTCGGAATATCTTCCACGAAATCAATATGCTCCGGGATCGCCCATTTATTGATCTCGCCGCTTTCCACAAACTGCTTCAGATGGTTCTGGATATCCTCGGCACTGGCTTGCTCGCCCGGCTTCAGGGTGACCAGAGCATGCGGGCGTTCGCCCCATTTCTCATCGGGCACGCCCACCACCGCAGCACCGGCGACAGCGGAATGCTGGCTGATCAGGTTTTCCAGATCCAGTGAAGACAGCCACTCACCACCGGTTTTGATCACGTCCTTGATGCGATCCTTGATGGTGATTGTGTTGTCCGGCTCCATGGAAGCTACGTCGCCGGTGTGAAGCCAGCCACCTTCCCAGAGCTGCTCGCCTTTCTCGGGCTCCTTGAAGTAACCCTGGGTCAGCCATGGCGCGCGGGCCACGATCTCTCCTTTGGCCTCGCCATCATGGGGGACCGGATTGCCTTCGGGGTCCACAATTTCCAGCTCAACCATGGGCGTCGCAATACCGGTCTTCACCCGGATCGCAGTTTGCTGCTCAAGAGGCAGTTCCAGGTCTTCGGGCTTCAGGTGCGACGCGCAGAGCAGCGGACAGGTCTCAGACATGCCGTAGGCGGTGTAAAGTTTGATGCCGAGCTTGGCCCCGGCGTCGCAAAGCCCTTTGGTGAGTGCGCTGCCGCCGATCAAGACGTGCCAGTTGCTCAGGTCGGCCGTCTTGATGGATTCGGTGGCCATCATCATCTGCATGATGGTGGGCACGCAGTGAGAGAAAGTCACTTTGTGTTCCTTGAGCAGATCCACCAGCAGCTCAGGCTCATAGCGGCCCGGATATACCTGTTTGATGCCCATCATGGTGGCGGCATAGGGCACGCCCCAGGCATGCACATGGAACATTGGCGTCACTGGCATGTAGACCGACGAGGAACGCATCAGCGGCATCTCGTCGAATGACGCCACAGTGCCCGTCATGGCCAGCGTGTGCAGTACCAGCTGGCGGTGGCTGAAGTAGACACCTTTGGGATTGCCGGTGGTGCCCGTGGTGTAGAAGGTGGTCGCTACACTGTTTTCGTCGAAATCGGGGAAGTCGAACTTGTCATTGGCCCTGGCGAGAAGGTCCTCATACTCCCCGACAGCCTCAACAGGTGCCTGTTGTGCGGCATCGCTGTCGGTGAGCTGGATCCAGGTCTTGACCGTTTTGATCTCGTCTTTGACGGCCTCGATGATCGGGAGGAAATCGTCGTGAACCAGAACCACATCGTCTTCGGCGTGATTCATGGTGTAAACGATTTGGTCCGGGGACAACCGGATGTTGACCGTGTGCAGAATGGCGCCAATCATCGGAATGGCAAAGAAGCACTCCAGGTACCGGGGGGTATCCCAGTCCATGACCGCAACGGTATCGCCCGGTTTCACGCCGGCATCGGTCAATGCGTTTGCCAGACGGTGAATGCGCTCGACGAGATCCGTATAGGTGTACTTGCTGCGGTTGGAGTAGACAATTTCCTGGTCTGGATTGTACCTGGGGCCCGAGAGCAGGAGTCGTTTGATCAGCAGCGGGTACTCATAGGCGTTTTCAGCCGGGGGTAGAATGCGTGTCTGTGCCATTACGTGTGTCCTCTTTCCCAGTTGTTGGTGTTATCGCGAGAAACAGGAATAAATCTGACACAGATTGGCTGAAACAGGAACCGAAAAGGGTGAAAAAATGCAGAGCGAACGGTGGCTTAGGTGCGAAATCCGTTTCGCTCTGCGGACGCGCCCCTCAGGGGCAGCGATATTACTCGTAGGTGCGGAATTACTCGTAGGTGCAGAGGTAAGCCGTGTCGATGTCGGTCTTTGCCTTGAAGCTGGCCTGACCCGCTACGTCAAAACTCTCGCCGGCACCGTAGGTCATCCACTCTTCCATGCCGGGGAGCAGCACAGTGAGGGCGCCGCTGATGACGGTCATGGTTTCTTTCTTGCTGGTACCAAACTCGTACTCGCCCGGGCTGATCACGCCAACGGTGGCTGGCAGAGTCGAGGTCTGGAAGGAAATGGACTTGGCCTGGCCGTCGAAATATTCATTTACTTGCAGCATATGCTGGCTCCTCGAATGATGTGGGCAGCCTACTATACGGGAATTTCGTGCACTTCCAATGACAAAATAATCAGCCTGAGCCGTCCTTGTTATTGTCGGGCACTGCTCGGTCTGTTTTGGTTTCAAGTCCGCTGTAAAGCTTGTGGGTGTCCGGATCGTATCGTTCCCGCAGTTCGTCCTTGGTGGTACCGCTCCAGAGCGAAATTCCGGTGAAGTAACCTGCCCGCCCGATGACATGAGCAGCGATCGGAGCGGTCAACAGGATAAACACGATGAAGGCGATTGCCCTTGCCGCGACCGCGCTGTCTGAAAAGTGCAGTGCTACCCCGGCCATCGTGAGTATCGCGCCCATCGCGCCTGCTTTGGTGGATGCGTGCATGCGTGTTGGCAGGTCTGGCAGTCTTACGATGCCGATGGCCGCAAGCACCATGAATGAGGCCCCTGCCAGCAACAGGATGGAAACGAAAATTTCACTCATCCTTGACGCCTCCACGCTCCAGGAACCTGGCGAACCCTATTGCCGCGAGGAAAGCGGTGAGGGATATCACGATCGCCACATCAAGAAAACTGGAGACACCGGTATCAATGGCGTGAACCCCAACGTAGCCAACCACCACGGAAGCAATCAGCTCAAGTGCAACCACGCGGTCCGCCAGGGAAGGGCCCCGGGTTAAACGGATGAAGGCAAAAAGTAACGCCAGGGACAGCATGAGATACACAATATTAATGGCGATTCCAAGCATGGTGGGCTCCTAGCGCATAACCTTGAGGATTCGGTGTTCCAGTTCTCTCAGGTCATTTCTCAGCTGTTCCTCGTCCTGAAGAAACATGGCGTGGATGAAAAGCACCCGTCGATCATCGGAAACATCCAGGCTGAGGGTCCCCGGTGTCAGTGAGATCACACTACTGACGAACATGATCTCCATATCGGTACGTGCCTGTAGCGGAAATGCGATCACACCGGGCTTCATGTGCCAAACCGGCGTGGCGACATCGTAGGCAACCCGCAGGTTGGATTTCACCAGCTCTTTCAGGAAAAAGGCCAGGAAGGCGATTAATCTCGGAATTCTCCGGGAGTAGCCCTTCAACGCGGGCACCTGGTTTTGTAGAACCATGAGCGCGATGTAGCCAAAACAGAAGCCGGCCAGCAGGTTCATGGCAGTGACGCTGCCACTGAGAACCACCCAGGCGATTGCAAGCAGCAGGTTCCAGAACAGGCCAATCATTTCGGCGTCCCTCCAAGAACCGCTTCTATGTATAGCTGCGGGTTCATTAACTGGTCTGCGGCCGTCTCGGCCAGAACGTAAATTGGCTGCCCGTACAGGCCAATCATGAGCGTGCAAGCCGCAAGCCCGACCACCGGCACGTAGTAGGCCCAGTTGTGCGTATTTTTTATCTCGCCGTTGAGCCTGCCGACATCGGTCACATGGTCGGGAACCTTTTTCCAGAAGACTTCCGCCCAGATCTTGATCATTGAGTACAGGGTCAGCAAGCCAACCAGCAGAGCGATGGCAGAGATCACATATTCACTGGCCTCCAGGCTGGCTTTCACCACAATGAACTTGGCGAAAAAACCGGACAAAGGCGGAATACCGGCGAGCGAGAGCGCCGGAATCAAAAACAACAGAGCGAGGTACGGGCGCTGACGGTAAACACCGCCCAGGTTCTTCAGCTCATAGCTCCCAAGCAGACGGTAGGTGATACCGCTCACCAGGAACAGATTCGTCTTCACAATGATGTGGTGCATGATGTAAAACACGCCGCCAATCAGGGCCAGAGGCGTGAACAGCGCCAGCCCGAGCAGCATGTAGCCGATCTGGCTGACAATGTGGAAAGAAAGGATTCGCCGGAATTCGAACTGCGCCGCCGCGCCGAGAACGCCGGTCAGCATTGTCAGGGCCGTGGCCCAGAGCAATATGGTGTGTGTGTAGGCGACGTCCTGCGTGAAGATCAGCGTGAATACCCGATAGAGTGCGTAGACCCCTACCTTGGTCAGCAGCCCTGCAAACAGCGCTGAGACGGCGACTTGCGGCGTGTGATAGGAGGCAGGGAGCCAGAAAAACAGGGGAAACGCCGCCGCCTTGATGCCGAACGATACCATGAACATCAGCGAGACCACCGTCACCATGCCAGGGTCTTCCACGCTGTTCAGTTTCTGGGCGATGTCCGCCATGTTCAGGGTGCCCACCATCCCGTAGAGCAGGCCCACGGCGGAGAGGAAAATGGCCGACGAGAACAGGTTCAGGGTCACGTACTTGATGGCGCCTTCCATCTGGGCTCGCTCCCCGCCCAGGGTCAGGAGGGCAAACGATGCCAGCAGCATCACCTCGAACCAGACGAACAGGTTGAATATATCGCCAGTCAGAAAGGCTCCGGCTACGCCGGCGAGCAGCAGGTGCATCAGGGGGTAATAACCGAATTTTTCATGACCTTTCGGTGTTGAGGCCAGCGAATAGATTGCGATGGCAAGGCCGATAATGCCGGTTAGCACAATCATGATGGCGCCAAGAACATCGGACACCAGCACGATGCTGAAGGGCGCAGGCCAACTGCCCATTTCAACCACCAGAAAACCCTGCTCAATGGTTGAACTCATGAGCCAGATGCCGGCTGCCAGCAACAGCCCGGTGGCAACAACTGCAAGGACCCGCTGAAGCGTGATCGAGCGCCAGAATGCCAGGGACAGAGCTCCGGCTGTCAGGGGTATCAGGATCGGGAGAACGAGTTCCGGGTTCAAGTATCCGTATCCTTCATCTTGTCCAGGTCATCGGTTCCAACCACTTCGTAGGCACGACGGATCAGAACCACGGCGAACGCCAGGACGCTGAAAGCAATCACAATGGCGGTGAGAATAAGGGCCTGCGGCAGGGGATCGGCCACTGCTCCAACGACTTCACTCGCCCCCTCGGGAATCAGCGGTGGTGCGCCCCGGGTCAAACCCGCGACCACGAAAATCAGAAGGTTGGCCGCGTTGCTCAGAATGATCAGGCCAATGACGAGTTTGACGATAGAGCGGCGCAGCATCATGTATATGCTGGCTGTAAACAGCAGCCCAACGACATAGGCCATCAAGGTTTCCATAACTGAGCCCCCTCCCTGGGAATGAATGCACGGTTCATTCGTCCGACTCCATCAGGCTGATCACAAAGGTCATCAGCGTGCCCAGTACGGCCAGGTACACGCCAATGTCGAAAATCAGAACGGTTGATAGTTTCAGGTAGCCTTCACCGGGGAGTGGAACCTCCCACCAGAGTGCGGTAAGCATGGCCTGGCCAGTCCAGAAGGCAGGGATTGTTGAGGCGAGACCGAAGAGCAACCCGGCCGCCAGAATATCCCGGGGGCTGACACGCAGCAGCTTGCGGGTTGATTCGGCGCCAAACGCGAAGGCATAGAGCACAAACGCACTTGCCGCCACCAGTCCACCGATAAAACCGCCACCGGGTTCGTCGTGCCCGCGCAAAAGCAGGAACACCGAAAACATCAGTTGTAGCGGCATAATCGCGAGAGCGGCGGTGTGGAGTATGAGCGTATTGGTTTTCATGGCTTGTGCTGGTCCTCCGCCCTGAGTTTGACCATCGAGTAAACCCCCATCGCCGCAAGGCCCAGAACAAAGATTTCCCCCAGGGTGTCCAGCTGCCTGAAATCCACCAGAATTACATTGACGATGTTTTTGCCGAAGGCCAGGCCATAACTGTTTTCAATGTAATAGCTGGAAATACTGTCGAAGTACTGGATATCCAGCACCGCAAGCATCAGCAGGGTCATGGTCGCGCCGGCAAAGATAGCCACGGACAGGTCCCGATAACGTTCCCACGGCGATGAGAGGTTGACGAAAGGCGGCAGTTTGAAGAGCACCAGGACCAGCAGTATCACAGTCAGGGTCTCCACGAGGAGCTGAGTGATGCCAAGATCCGGCGCGCTGAAATGAATGAATATCAGGGCCACTCCGAAACCCAGCACGCCGACTGACGCAACGGAACCCAGCCGGGACCGGGTGACACTGGCAAACACGGTGGCTGCGACAATAAGAAGAGCGATGCCAAACTCGTAGAAGTAGCCATTGCTGAAATCGAAATCCAGCTGGAAACCGTGGCGGGTGAACAGCGTGTAGCCTGTCAGACCGAAAGTGACCAGAACGAGGATCAGCAGATAGATGCCCAGAACCCCGTTTTGCAGCACCCGGGTTTGCCAGCTTGCAACCTGGGTGATCCCGAGCATGAATCGGAAATAGCCCGCCTCCGGACCAAAGCGGCTGGCGGCCGTGTTGACGGCATAAAGCTTCGGATGCAGTCGCTGCCAGGTTATGAAAAGCAGGGAGCCTGCGAGGAGGCTGGCGCCAGACAGCATCAATGGAACATTCACTCCGTGCCACAGGGCCAGAGCCGTCGTCACCCCAGTGCCATAGACGGATGAGACTGTGGCATCCAGTACGAAGATTGCGGGCACAAATGGCGCCACGCCAAAAATCAGCGCCAGAAGGGTCAATACGGCCGGGCCAATCAACATGGCGACGGGCGCGTCGTGGGGCTGTTTTGGAGTGGTGCGAACGGGACCGAAGAACGGCTTCAGGAAAACCAGTCCCGCTACGGCCACGACCAGAATCGACGAAGCGACAGCTGCTGTCAGGAGCCCCCATGGCCACACCGGCGAGTTGATAACCGACTCGAACATCAATTCCTTGGCAACGAAGCCGAAGAGTGGCGGAAGCCCTGCCAGCGACAATGCAGCCAGCCCGGTGATAACCGCGGTCCTGGGCATGCTGCGCCAGAGCCCGCCCATTTTCGTGATGTCTTTGGTGCCTGTTTCGTGGTCCAGTGCGCCCGCCAGCATGAACAGGGCGCCCTTATACAGCGAGTGCGCCACCAGAACGCAGACGAAAGCGATGATCGCCTTTTCCGTGCCGATCCCGATGAGCATGGTGAGGGTGCCCAGCGCCATGACCGTCGAGTATGCCAGCACCTTCTTGATGCCGGTGCTACTGAAGGCCAGGTAGGCGCCAGTGAGCATGGTCGCAGCGCCGAAAAACATCAGGGAGTTGCTCCACAGCGCATCCCCGTCCATGGATGAGTTCAGGCGCGCCAGCAGATAGACGCCTGCCTTGACCATGGTCGCCGAGTGCAGGTAGGCAGAAACGGGGGTGGGCGCAGCCATGGCATTGGGTAACCAGAAGTGAAATGGTACCTGCGCAGACTTGGTGAAGGCTCCGATGAGTATGCAAACTGCCGCCGCGGTGTAGTAACCATGGTCGTGAATGGCCAGATCGGATGCCAGTATCTCGGAGAACGAATAGCTCCCCGTGATGAAGATCAGGAGAATCAGGCCGGCCATCAGTACCAGGCCGCCTCCCGCTGTGACGAAGAGCCCCTGCAGGGCGCATTTCCTGGCTTCTGCATCTTCATGGTTGAAGCCGATCAGCATGTAGGACGTGATGCTGGTCAGTTCCCAGAACACGAAAAAAGTGATGAGGTTGTCGGATAATACCAGCCCAAGCATCGACGCCATGAACGACAGCATGATGACGTAGAATCGGCCGAGATCCTTGTGGCCCTGGAGGTAGGAACCGGCATAGATCAGGATAAAGGCTCCGATACCGCTGATCAGAAGCGCGAAGACCAGTGCCAGGCCATCAACCATGAAATCCAGCGAGACGCCGAGTCCGGGCATCCACTGGTTACGAATCAGAAGAGTTTCACCGCCGCTGACCGCCGGGATGAGGCTGACAAAATAGGCCGTGAGCAATGCGGGGAGAAGGGCCAGCACCCAGCCAATGTGTTTACCTGCCACGCGATAGAGCGCGGGAACCGCCACAGCCAGCAAAAATCCCGAAAGCACAGCCAGTAACATCATTCAAGGGTGCTCCTTTAAGACCCAAGTTAAAACGTCCTGCAGTTAACGGCGGTTTTTATAATCCGTATTTAATACGATTCCTTGGCACAAAAAGTTCTTGGACTTGTTGATTGAATTACTGGTCCCAGGGATGGCCCCGGGTGTTTTCTGTGGTGTTAACCTTCAAATGCATGGCAGCTTTTGCCAGGAAGTTGGCACTCACAGGGGCCGTCATGAACAGAAAGGCCGTGATCAGGAATTCCTCAATACCGATGCCCTGTCCAAGTGTGCTGAAGTAGATCACAGAGCTGATCACAATGGCGCCCACTCCAACCGTGGTTGCTTTGGTGGGGCCATGAAGGCGAGTAAAGAAATCCGGTAGGCGAGCCAGGCCAATAGCGCCGATCAGGGTAAATGCGCCCCCGATGATCAGAAGCAGGGAGATGGCGAATTCAGCGTAGGGGTTCATCGGATGTTTCCTCCAGGAGCATTTTTTTGCCGGGTGCGGGCTTACTCAATGACGCTGCCCCGCTTCAGATATTTGGCCATGGCGACGGTTCCAACAAAGCCCATGACAGCAATCAGAAGAGCCGCCTCAAGGTACATGCGTGTTCCGAGTGTGAGGCCGAGCAGAATAATCAAGGCAATGGCGTTGATGTAGAGCGTGTCGAGTGCCAGCACTCTATCGGGTGCATCCGGTCCCTTGATCAGACGGTATACATTCAGAAGCGCCGCCACAGTGACCATGGCAATGGTGATGTAGAGGGCGATGGCTATCATTGGAACATCTCCAGCAGAGGCTTCTCGTAGCGGGTTTTGATCGTATCGATAACTGTCTGGTCGTCCTCGGCGTCAAGCGCGTGAATCAGCAGCAGCTTGTTGTCATCGCTGACGTCAGCGCTCACAGTGCCGGGCGTCAACGAGATAGTGCTGGCCAGAATTGTGATGGCCAGAGGGTGCTCCAGCTCCAGGGGATAACAGACAAATGCAGGACGTGCCGGCCGCGGGCTGAGGATGAGCCGTGCCACTTCGACACTCGCGATAACAATATCCCAGACAACGCGCAGGAGGTAGGCGGGCACTCTCCAGGCTTTGATGAATGCCGGCGGATCCGGCCAGAAGCCCTGGGTTATCTGAGGTATTGCCCATGCCAGGATCAGGCCCAGTACTGCGCTGCCACCGCTTATTCCGTCACTCAGAAACTGCCAGGTGATAAAAAGGGTAAGGCTCAGCCAGGGCTGGGGAAAACTCAGGCGATCAAGCATCAGCTGTCCTCCCTGACCATCTTGGTTTGCAGGATCTCAATATAGGCATCCTTGTTGTGCAACTGTTCGGCCGTGGCATCGGTGTAGCGGGTAATCGGGCCCGCCAGCACAACGATCACCACTGCCAGTGCAGTCAGGGCACCGGCTGCGACAGAAATCCGGCCGTTGAGCGGATCTGGCTTTTCCAGATGACCATCCACCGTGCGCCAGAAAACGATACTGCCAGCGCGGCTGTACGCGATGACGGTCAGGAAACTGCCGATCAGAAGTACTGACCAGAGCCATGCCATTTCGGTTCCCGACTGAACAGATTGCAGAATCAATACCTTGCCGAAAAAGCCACTCAATGGCGGAAGGCCAGCCGCCGCTACGGCTCCGACCAGGAACAGCACGCTCAGGAAAGTACGGTTCTGCATTTTGGGGGCGGTAACGATTCGATCCTTGGCCGAGCCCCTCTGGTTGGCCACAAGCTCCGATACCAGAAACAGGCCGCCAACCGTCCAGGTGGTGCTCAAGAGATAGAACAGGGCAGCAGACAGACCGGCTTCGGACCCGAGCGAAATCGGTGCCAGCAAAGTGCCCACGGAAATGATGACCTGCCACGCGACCAGGGTTTTCAGGCTGCCGGACCCCAGCGCACCAATAACCCCCATGGCGAGGGTGGCCAGGGCAATGGGGAACAGCCAGTCCATGCCCAGATTGGCGAGTTCGCCGGCGTCGTCGCCGAAGATCAGCAGATACACCCGCAGAATGGCGTATATGCCAACCTTGGTCATCACCGCAAACAGCGCGGCCACGGGCGCCGTGGCTTTGGAGTAGGCACGGGGTAACCAGAAGCATAGGGGTAGAATCGCGGCCTTGAGACCGAACACCACCAGCAACATCATGCCGCCGGCTTTAACGATGTTCAGACCTTCCCCGGACACCTGCGGAATCTTGACGGCCAGGTCTGCCATATTGAGGGTGCCGGTGACGCTGTAGATCATGCCAACACTGATAAGGAACACGGCGGAGCCTATCAGGTTCAGCACGACATAGTGCAGGCCCGGAACGGTCCTTACCGTGCCACCGCCATGCATCAGCAACCCGTAGGAGGCAATGAGCAGCACCTCGAAGGCAACAAACAGGTTGAACAGGTCACCGGTCAGGAAGGCGATGTTCAGCCCCATCAGCTGGAACAGGAAAAGTGCATGGAACTGGCGGTTGCCTTCGTCGGCACCGCCGATCGAATAGATGTGACAGAACAGGGCCAGCACGGCCGTCATGACCAGCATAAGTGCTGCGAGACGGTCCAGGACCAGTACGATCCCGAACGGTGGCTGCCAGTTGCCGAACGCATAGATGCGATAGCTGCCGTCGTCTGCCAGTACCAGAAGCACGATGGCGGAAACCAGCATCAAAACGGTTGTAGCCAGTGCCAGGGTGCGGCGAAGACTGATGGGTGCATAGCCCATGAAAGCCTGAAGAATGCCGCCTAGCAGCGGAATCAGAACAGGAGCGGTAAGCCAGTGGTTCATTTACCGTTTACCTCCTCTTCCTGTTCCGGAGCAGGCGATTTGTAGGGCTGTTTACCATCCACGTGGTCGTCCTCGTTGTCCGCCAGGTTGCGCAGTGACAGGACGACAACGAACGCGGTCATGGCGAAACCAATCACGATAGCAGTCAGTACCAGTGCCTGTGGCAGCGGGTCGGAATAGCTCGCAGCCGTTCCGAGGACCGGTTGCTGGCCGGTCGCCAGGCGACCGCTGGAGAAGAGAAAGAGGTTCACCCCGTAGGACAGCATGGTCAGTCCCACCACGACAGGAAAGGTGCGAGCCCGCAGAATCAGATAAACGCCGGATGCCGTCAGGGCACCAATGACCAGCGCAAAAACAAGCTCCATTATGCACCCTCCTTTTTACTCTTTATGGCGGAGTGGGGAGATATCCGGCCGATACTGACCAGCGCAAGCAGGGTAGCGCCGATCACAGTGAGATAGACGCCCAGATCAAAAATCAGTGCAGACGCGACCTCGAATTTGCCAACCACAGGCCAGGTTATGTAATCGAACGTGGAGGTCAGGAACGGATAGCCAAAGGCGAGGCTTCCGGCGCCCGCAACTGTTGCGAAGAGCAGGCCAAGGCCGATCACGTTGTGGTAACGGACAGTGATTCGGTCTTCGGTCCAGTCCATACCGCTGGCAATGTACTGGAGAATAAGGGCAACCGAAGTCACCAGGCCGGCGATAAAGCCGCCCCCGGGCAAATTGTGACCCCGCAGGAAAATGAAGGCGGATACCATCAGTGCCAGTGGCAGCATGGGCCGGGCAATCAACCTCAGCATCAGCGGGTGGGAATCCCGGGTCCATGCATGTCCCTCGCCGTCGCTGGGAGGTGGCGTCAGGGCCGTGTCCTTCAGCATGGCGTAGATGCCAAGGGCAGCAATGGCAAGGACGGTAATCTCACCCAGGGTATCGAAGCCCCGGAAGTCCACCAGGATCACGTTGACCACGTTGGTGCCGCCGCCACCGGTTTTGCTGTTTTCGAGGAAGAAATCAGAAATCGAACTGAACGGTTGAGTCAGCATCGCCAGTGTGACCAGCGTCATGCCAATGCCGGCAACCGCCGCAATGGCAATATCCCGCAACCGGCGTTTCAGTGGTGTCTCGATAGGCGTCCATGCAGGCATGTAAAAGATTGCCAGCATCAGGAGAACAATAGTGACGACCTCAACGGAAAGTTGTGTCATTGCCAGATCTGGTGCTGAGAAACGGGCGAAAGCCAGAGCCACGATCAGACCGACGACGCTCAGCAAAACAAGGGCATAGAACCTTTGACGGTGCAGGATGGCCGTTGTCAGAGCACAGAAGATCAACAGAACGGCCGCGATCCCTGTTGGTAAATCCAACGGGCTCAGTCCGTTTTCGCCGACAAAAATGCCAAGCCCGAGAAGCGGCATGGCTGCGACCGCGATAGCGCTTACCAGAAGAAGCATGGCGTATCGCTGAAGCGAGCCATTTTCGATGCGCGTGGTAAATCTGTTGGCGAGATCGACAACCCGCAGCACCACCGCTTCGAATACCGCCTTCTCATCAATTTCCTTGAACCGGGCGTGGAAGTCGAAGAAGCGCTGACGCTGGCTGTACATCAACAGTCCACCGAAGAAAGCGACGAAGCTCATGACCAGCGGCAGGTTGAAGCCGTGATAAACAGAAAGCGTGTAGTCCGGCACATCTCCGCCAAGCGTCGCGGACGCTGCGATCTGGAGCAACGGGCCCACGGAAACAGCAGGGAACACGCCGACCATGATGCAGGCAAATACCAGGATCTCCACCGGAAACTTCATGTAGCGTGGAGGCTCATGCGGTGGGTAGATCGGAAGATCGACGGGCTTGCCGTTGAAGAACACATCGTGGACAAAACGTGCTGAGTACGCCACCGCGAAAATACCCGCGAGCGTGGCAACGATCGGAGGTAGCCAGGCCCAGAGCCCCGGCAGGTTCAGCTCCAGGGATTCGGCAAAGAACATCTCCTTGCTCAGGAAGCCGTTCAGCAGTGGAACGCCTGCCATGGATGAGGCGGCCACCATGGCGAGGGTTGCGGTGTGCGGCATGTAACGCCAAAGGCCATTGATGCGCCGCATGTCCCGGGTGCCGGTTTCATGATCGATGATACCGGCGGCCATAAACAGGGAGGCTTTGAACGTGGCGTGGTTGATGACGTGGAACACCGCAGCCACGGCGGCAAGCTGGGTACCCATGCCGAACAGCAGGGTGATCAGGCCCAGGTGACTGACCGTCGAGTGGGCAAGCAGGCCTTTCAGGTCGTGCTTGAACATGGCCACATAGGCACCAATGAGCAGGGTGGCCATGCCGGTAAAGCTGACCATGTAGAACCACTGTTCAGTGCCTGCCAGGGCCGGATACAGCCGGGCCATGAGAAAAATACCGGCTTTGACCATGGTAGCCGAGTGCAGGTAGGCCGAGACGGGTGTCGGTGCCTGCATGGCGTGAGGCAGCCAGAAATGGAACGGGAACTGGGCCGATTTGGTGAACGCGCCCAGCAGAACCAGGGTCAGGGCGACCGGATACATGGCATGAGCCTTTATCTGGTCTCCGGCTGCCAGCACGTCATCAAGCTCGAAGCTGCCAACAATGTTGCCGATGATCAGGATGCCGGCGAGCAGTGCAAGGCCGCCGCCGCCGGTTACCGCGAGTGCCATCCGGGCGCCACGGCGGGCGTCCTGTTTATGGGTCCAGAAACTGATCAGCAGGAACGAGGTCAGGCTGGTCAGTTCCCAGAAAATCATCATCAGGAGGAGGTTGCTTGAGAGCACGATGCCGAGCATCGATCCCTTGAAGCACAGCAGCAGGGCGTAGAACTTGCCGACGTTTTCATGGGCTTTCAGGTAATAGCGGGCGTAAAGAATGATCAGCAGCCCGATGATCAGGATCAGCAGAGCGAACAGCAGGGACAGCCCGTCCAGACGAAAACTGAAGGAGAGGCCGAGCGCGGGGAGCCATTCGTAGCTGTGCAGCACAACGCCGCCGTCAGCAAGGGTTTCCCAATGGGGGAAAAGGGCAGCGAGTGCGATCAACGCGGGTACAGAAGATGCAACGGCAATCGCCGTTCTGCCGCCCTGGGCGAACAGGGGTGCGGCTATGGCACCCAGAAAAGGCAGTAAAACAACCAGCGGTAGCGACATCGCAACCTCGTTATTGGTTTTCTTTTACGTGAGTATTGAAGGCATGTTTGCCTGAGTCTAGTCTCCGGCCGGCCACCCTGCACATCGGGCAACGATCCCTTTACGGCATGGCGGGTGGGGTGGATCAGCAGAAGGCAGGCGGGTCCGGGAAGTACGGAAGACGTCCCCGGTGCCGCGCGATGTCAGCGGTAACAGGTGGGCGGGTAACTCTTATGCAGCCGAAGGACCTTGCGGTCATGGTTGCTCCGTCAATGAAACTTGATTGCCGATGATACGTGCCCCGTCTGGAAGGTCAAGTCAACTTGCCATTGATCAAGTGTATACTCGCGATAAATATTTATTGAGAGAGTCCCATGAGCGACACCTATCCCAACCTTCTGAAACCCCTGGATCTTGGCTTCACTGAACTTAAGAACCGAGTGCTGATGGGGTCCATGCACACGGGCCTGGAAGATCGGTTCTGGAACATCCACAAGTTTGCGAGGTACTTTGCCGAGCGCGCAGAAGGTGGCGTGGGGCTCATGGTGACGGGCGGTTTCTCGCCCAATCTGGTTGGGCAGCTGGCCCCCCTTGCCTCGACCATGAACAATCGGGCAACGGCTCTTTTACATCGTCATGTGACCGGCGCGGTGCATGAGGCCGGCGGCAAGATCTGTATGCAGATCCTGCACGCAGGGCGTTATGGCTACCAGCCTCTGATTGTCTCTGCGTCGGCAACCAAAGCGCCGATCAGCCCGTTCAAGGCCCGCGCCCTTTCCTCGAAAGGGGTTGAACGTCAGATCAACGATTTCGTCAGTGCCGCGAAGCTCGCCAAATTTGCGGGTTATGATGGCGTCGAGGTGATGGGCTCCGAAGGCTATTTCATCAACCAGTTTTTGTGTGAGCGGACCAACAAGAGAACGGACAAGTGGGGTGGCCCTTACGAGAACCGTATGCGCCTGCCCGTGGAGATTGTCCGCCGTATGCGCGAGGCTGTTGGGCCTGAATTTATCATTATCTACCGGTTGTCCATGCTGGACCTGGTCGAGGGTGGCCAGACCTGGGATCAGATCGTGACGCTGGGCAAGGCCATTGAGCGGGCAGGAGCCACCATCATCAATACCGGGATTGGCTGGCATGAAGCCCGTGTGCCCACCATCGTTACCTCGGTTCCCCGGGGCGGCTTCGCCGATGTCACCGCCAAGTTCTATGGCGAAGTGGATATCCCGGTGTGTACCACCAACCGCATCAACACCCCCGAAAAAGGAGAAGAGATTCTCGCTGCCGGAAAGGCGGATATGGTGTCGATGGCCCGGCCTCTGTTGGCGGACAGCGAGTTTGTTCGCAAAGCCGAGCAGGGGCGCAGTGACGAAATCAACACCTGCATTGCCTGCAACCAGGCGTGTCTTGACCATGCCTTCCAGGCCAAGCGGGCATCGTGCCTTGTAAACCCGAGGGCCTGCCACGAAACCGAGCTGGTGTTGACGGTAGCGCCGGTTGTGCGCCGGGTCGCAGTGGTGGGGGCCGGACCTGCGGGGCTGGCAGCAGCGACCACCGCCGCGAAACGGGGCCACAAGGTGACCCTTTTCGACGCAGACGATCGGATTGGCGGTCAGTTCAACTACGCCAAACGCATCCCGGGCAAGGAAGAATTCTACGAAACCCTTCGTTATTACCAGCGCCAGATAGAGCTGTTGGAGATCGACCTGAAGCTGGGCACGCGCGTGGACGCGGACTCACTCAAGGCCCAGGGCTTTGATGATGTGGTGATCGCCACTGGCGTGAAGCCGAGAACACCGGCAATTGAAGGCATCGATCATCCCAAGGTGCTCGGATACCTCGATGTGCTCCGTCACAACAAACCGGTTGGTGCGACTGTGGCGGTTATTGGTGCCGTCGGTATAGGCTTCGATGTCAGCGAGTTCCTGACGCACGACTTCAGCCACCATCCCGAAGGCGAGCAGGTCAGCGTTGCCGACTGGCAGGCGGAATGGGGCGTCAACCCGGACTTCGATGGCCCCGGAGGCTTGGCCGAGCGCCAGCCAACACCGTCGCCCCGAAAGATTTACCTGATGCAGCGAAAAACCGGCAAGGTCGGCGGCGGTCTGGGCAAGACGTCGGGTTGGGTGCACCGCAACAGCCTGAAGCACCGTGAAGTCGAGATGCTGAGGGGCTGTCGCTATGAGCGGATTGACGACCAGGGGCTGCATATCTCCCTGACCGACAAAGATGGCAAGGTCACGGAGAGCCGGGTGTTGGCCGTGGACAATGTGATTATTTGTGCAGGCCAGGAACCTTATCGGGAACTTTTCGACGAGTTATCGGACTCTGGGGTGACCGCGCATCTGATCGGCGGTGCAGACGTCGCCGAAGAACTGGACGCCAAACGGGCCATCCGGCAGGGAACGGAAGTCGCAGCCAAATTATGACATTACTAATTGCCTTCGCAGTGCTCTCGATTGGCTTCTCCTTTTTATGCTCCATTCTAGAGGCGGCCCTGCTTTCGGTGACTCCGAGCTACATCGCCTCACTGAAAAAAGAGAAGCCGAAGCTTTTCGCCCGGTTGCGAAAACTGAAAGACGATGTGGACGATCCCCTGTCTGCAATCCTTACACTGAACACGGTTGCCCACACCGTGGGCGCCACCGGCGTTGGCGCCCAGGTGACGGTGGTTTTTGGGGAAGCGTGGCTCGGAATTGCCTCTGCGGTAATGACCCTGGCTATCCTGATATTCTCGGAAATTATTCCCAAAACCATTGGCGCCAAATACTGGCGGAGTATTGCGCCACGGCTGCCAGCTATTCTGGGATTCATGATCAAGGCGCTGCTGCCGTTCATCTGGTTGTCCAAACAGGTCACCCGTCGAATTGGGTCTGGTGAGGCCGACGTTGATATCCGTGCGGAGATCAGCGCCCTGGCGGAGATCGGCAAGGATCAGCAGGCCCTGGACGAAGACGAACGGCGCATGATTCACAACGTCCTGCGATTCCACGAGATCAAGGTCAGTTCTGTGATGACACCAAGGACGGTCTGCAAATACGTTGATCCGGGAATCACTTACGACCAGTTCCGGGAGCAGGTCAGCAAATCACCGTTCTCCCGATACCCTGTAATCGATGAGGAAGGCGAGGCGCTCGGGTACCTGCATCGGGCAGACCTGATCAACCTCGATTCCGATGTCGACCTGCTCGACCACATGCGCAAGATCAAGCGAGTGAAAGGCAACACCAACATCGAATTCCTGTTTTCGGACATGCTGCGAGAGCGGCAACACCTGGCCGTCGTCTATGACGAATTGGGAACCTGGCTGGGAATAGTGACGCTGGAGGACATACTGGAGACACTTTTGGGCACGGAAATCATGGATGAAACCGATAATGTCTCGAACCTCCGCCGGTATGCGAAGCAGCGCTGGAGCCGGCGTTTGAAGAAGTATGGCTCCGGATAGAAGGGTTTGGTTAGCGGGAGGCTTTCAAGGCATTTGAAATCGCCTCGGCTTCAGCTTCAAGTACCTGACTTCGAAGGCTGTTTCCCTGCTGCAGTGCCTGCTCGATCTGCTTGCGCTTCATGTCGTACAGCCTGCTCAGAATCTCTGCCTGGCTTTGTCTGATCGGTGCATTCATGGCGGACCTCCCCATAGTGACACCTGTCGGTATTCTTTACGTTTCAGGCCGAACATTGGCCTTCACTGGAAACCAATGCATAACCCGGGCCAGTCAGGACCGACCAGACATTACCTGACAAAGCGAGAGCGGTAGGCACCCGGTGAAAGCCCGGTATGTTTGCGGAACAGACGCGTGAAGGAACTCACGTCTTCGTAGCCCACCAACTGAGTGATTTCATCAATCGGTAGCCGCGATTTCTCCAAATGCTGACGTGCCACCTCAATCCTGAGAAGTTGTAGATACCCGGTGGGCGTGTCGCCAGTGGCTGCCTTGAATCGGCGAATCAGAGAACGCTCGGTGAGTCCGCTGAGTGAAGCCAGGCGTTGCAGGGTAACAGGGTCCCGGTAATGACTGTCCAGCCAGTCCTGCAGCTTCAGAATGGCGGCATCAGAATGGTAACGGCGAGCCTGCAAGGCACTATAAGGCGCCTGACTGGTCCGCCCCGCATCAATCACAAACGCCTTCGCCAGCTCCCGCGCCACCTGAGCCCCCGCGTAACGTTCGACCAGATAGATCCCCAGATCCCACCAGGCCATGCCGCCCCCGGCACAGGCGATGTCGCCGTCCACCGTTACCAGCTTGTCCGGCTGAAGGTTCACCGCCGGAAAGCGCTGGCGGAACTGATGGCTGAAGCCCCAATGCGTCGTCGCCTGACGACCATCCAGCAGCCCCGCCTCGGCCAGCATGAACGCCCCGGTACAGTTACTGGCTACCCGCACCTGCCCGGCGTCTGAAGACCGAAATGCGCTCAGCCATTCAATAAGCTCCGAATTCCCCGCCAGAACGACTTCGATAGGACCACCAATAGTCGGTATCACCACCAGATCGCTGTCGTCGCCACCCGGTAACAAATCGTTCCAGGCTCCGTCTGGCTGAATGGTCAGTCCGTTAATGCAGCGGCAGGGCGCTCCGTCCTTCGTCAGAAGCCGGGTTGTGAACCGGGGTGTCGGCGCTTCATCGTTAATCCGCGCCCAGGTAACGCCGGCAAGACGGAAAAGATCAATAATGCCAGTGATGGCGCTGGCTAAAGCGCCATCAAAACCGATAACAGAGACCGTTCGCATGCAAACTCCAAATTAGGTCATCAGTGGCAATGTTGACCATAATTATGTCATAAACGCCGGTTTCCAGGAAAAACCAGTTGTGAGAGGCTAACGACATCAAACAGGAGACCAAGCATGACCGACACCCTGATCGACCGCCGCGACCTGGCGTTCCAGCTCTACGAAGTTCTCGATACCGAAAACCTCACCACCCGCGAGCGCTTCAGCGAACACAACCGCGACACCTTCGATGCCGTCATTGAAACCGCCGACAAGATGGCCCGGGAAAAGTTTGCCACCCATAACAGCGCCGCCGACAAGGACGAACCAAAGTTCGTCAACGGCCAGGTCGAGATGCTGCCGCAAGTGAAGGAAGCCTTCGACGCCTATGCGCAGGCCGGCTTTATCGCAGGACGTTACGACTATGAACTGGGTGGCATGCAGTTGCCTGAATCGGTCATGGCCGCCTGCAACGGTTTCTTCACAGCTGCCAACCCCGGCACCGCCGGTTACCCGTTTCTGACCACAGCTGCCGCCAACCTCATCCGGGTTTTTGGCAACGAACAGCAGAAAACCACCTTCCTTCCGAACATGCTCAGCGGTCGTTTCAGCGGCACCATGGCCCTGACCGAGCCCCACGCCGGGTCCTCCCTCGCGGATATTCGGACATCGGCGTCGCCCACAGATGAAGGTCACTACCTGATCAAGGGCGCGAAGATTTATATCTCCGGTGGCGAGCAGTCCATCACTGACAACATCGTTCACATGGTGCTGGCCAAGATCAAAGGGGCGCCGGCGGGCGTGAAAGGTATCTCCCTGTTTATCGTGCCCAAGTTTCTGGTGGATGACGAAGGCAATCCCACTGAACGCAATGGCGTCAGCCTCGCTGGCCTGATTCACAAGCTGGGCTACCGTGGAACCACCTCCACCGCCCTGAGCTTCGGTGATGATGCTCCCTGTCACGGCTATCTGGTTGGCGAGCCCCACCAGGGCCTGAAGTATATGTTCCAGATGATGAACGAAGCGCGGGTTGGCGTGGGTTTCGGCGCCGCTGTGATCGGTTATCGCGGCTACATGCACAGCCTCGAATACGCCAAAGATCGCCTGCAGGGCCGCAAGGCCAGCGAGAAGAATCCGGAAAGCCCGCAGGTGCCGATTATTGATCACGCCGATGTCCGTCGCATGCTGCTTGCCCAGAAAGCCTACAGTGAGGGTGGTTTGGCTTTGTGCCTCTACGGCGCCCGACTGATGGATGACCAGCACACCCATCCCGATGAACAGAAACGCCAGGAAGCCGGAAAGCTGCTGGACCTGTTCACTCCGGTGATCAAAGCATGGCCTTCCGAATACGGCCCCAAGGCTAATGACCTGGCCATTCAGGTATACGGTGGCGCAGGTTACACCCGGGAGTATCCGGTAGAGCAGTGCTGGCGTGACAACCGCCTTAACCCGATTCACGAAGGCACCAATGGTATCCAGGCCATGGACCTGCTGGGCCGTAAGATCTGGCAGGATCAGAGCCACGGTTTGCAGCTGCTCATGCAGGAAATGCAGGTGGACCTGCAGGCAGCCACCACCGATCGTTGCCAGCAATGGGCCCTGTCCCTGAGTGAAACCCTGCAGCAGGCAGTGAAGGTTACCCAAAGCCTGGGTAAATCCCTGATGGAAGGCGATCCCGACAAAACCCTGGCCAATGCCTCCTGCTACCTGCACCTGTTCGGGCACATTATGGTGGCCTGGATGTGGCTGCGTCAGGCCAATGCCGCCTCCCATGCCCTGGGTTCCGCGAATACCGATGATGAACGCAATTTCTACCAGGGCAAACTGCAGGCGGCCCAATACTTCTTCCACTGGGAATTGCCAACCGTGGCTCAGGATCTGGTGCTGCTGCGCAATCAGGACGATACCTGCCTGAACATGAAATCGGAGTGGTTCTGATGGCTCTGGTAAATGTTGAGAAGAAAAATCACATCTTGCTGATCGGGCTGAACCGCCCGGAAAAAATGAACGCCATGAACCGCGAGATGTACCACCAGATTGCGGCGGCCTACCACCAGCTGGAAAACGACCCGGAGCTACGGGTCGGGCTGATGTACGCCGAGGGCGACCACTTCACCAGCGGCCTGCAACTGGACGACTGGGCGGGTGTGTTTGCCAACGGCAAGGGCATTGAACCGGGTGAGGGCGAACTGGATCCCTTCCACATTACCGGTCAGGCGCTGACCAAACCCGTGGTCTTCGCCGCCCAGGGCATCTGCTTCACCTGCGGCGTTGAGATGATGCTCAACACCGACGTGCGCGTCGCGGCCAAAGGCACTCGCTTTGCCCAACTGGAAGTCAAACGCGGCATCTTTGCCTGCGGTGGTGCCACCATCCGCCTCCAGCGTGAAATCGGCTGGGGCAATGCCCAGCGTTACCTTCTGACTGGCGATGAGTGGACCGCCGATCAGGCGTATCAGTGGGGGTTGATTCAGGAACTGGTGGAACCCGGCGAGCAGTTCAACGTCGCGTTGGAAATTGCCGAGAAAATTGCCAGGGCGGCGCCATTGGGTGTCCAGGGCAGTCTTAAATCCTCAAAAATTGCTGTCAGCGAAGGGCAGGAGGCTGCGAAGCAGCGTTTGTTCCCGGACCTTCAGCCGGTTATGGCCAGTGAGGATGTAAAGGAGGGAATTCAGTCATTCCTGGAACGTCGAGAGGCCGCTTTCAAAGGTAAGTAACGGCTCAACTTGGTCAGAAATCACGGGTTTTAGTGCTTATAAAGAAACCTGACTATATCGCCAGAGCTCAGGGCAGCTGACCGGGGTCTTCCTTCCGGGAGTGTGAG
The DNA here is from genome assembly GCF_900112835.1 of Marinobacter sp. DSM 26671. Taxonomy (NCBI): domain Bacteria; kingdom Pseudomonadati; phylum Pseudomonadota; class Gammaproteobacteria; order Pseudomonadales; family Marinobacteraceae; genus Marinobacter; species Marinobacter sp. DSM 26671. The sequence goes on from NZ_FONF01000021.1 coordinate 78,645, forward strand.
CAGCAAGGATGCTGCGATCAAGCCCCCATGGATGGGTTCACGGCGTCTCCCGGAAGGAAGACTCCGGTTGGCTGCATGCTCTATAACGTCAAGGCTTGGGGGCAAGACTTCAGGCGGCCTCGGAATTCCCGGGTTCGCGACGAGCCTTCGCTTCAGCCGCTACCTCCGCAGCATAATCCGAATACTTGGCCATCAGCTCCTCCTTCCGATCCGGATCCCAATTGATTTTACTCAGATCCCCCTCGTAGTGGTCAATCACCCGCTTATCCATGGTTTCATACCACCATTGCGGCAGGTAAGCCGGCAACAGCATCGACGCATAACCACCCGGCAACTGCGGCGCCTTCTCGAAATGCCTCAGGGCCTGGAAGCTGCGTTGTGGGTGGGCATGATGATCCGAATGCCGCTGCAACTGGTACAGGAACAGGTTGGTCACAATATGATTGCTGTTCCAGCTGTGCTCCGGCTGGGTACGCTCGTACTTGCCGTTCTTGTCCTTCTGACGGAGCAGGCCATAGTGCTCAATGTAATTCACACTCTCCAGCAGGCTTGCGCCATACACCGCCTGGGCCGCCAGGAATGGTACTGCCCGTGGGCCGCAAACCAAGGTTGTCGCGCCAAAGAACCCGGCGCTCATGGCCCAGCCCTGCAACAACTCATTATCCAGGCTCCAGAAGCCCTTGCCTTTGCGGGCAAGCCGCGCCTTCTCAATCCTGATGGAGGATTTGATGCCACCCAGCACCGTACGGGGAAGGAACTTCCAGAAACTCTCGCCCATGCGGCTGCTGGCCGGATCCTCCGGTGTGGCCACCCGCTTATGGTGGCCGAAGTTGTGTTCGACAACGAAGTGGGTATACCCGGTGGGCGCCAGAGCCGCCATCGCCAACAGCTTGTTCAGTCTGTTCGATTTGTGACCCAGCTCATGGGCCGTGTTGATGCCTACGCCATTGATGGCACCAACGGTAAGCGTCAGGCCGATTTTATCGTCCAGGGGCGTATCCTTGCGGCTGGCCAGCCAGGCGCCCATGAGGGTCATGGCGTACTGGGTCGGAATAAAGGCCTTCACGATCCGGTCGTAGTACTTGTCCCGTTCCAGGGTCTCCACTGCGGATTCCGGCGGGTTGCTCTGGTCCTCACCAATGGCCCTGTCCAGCGCCGGAATGATGCCGTGCACCAGAGCAGGGCCGGTCCAGGCCAGGGCTTTCAGTTTTTTGGGGGCCAGGGCGTAACCGGTCAGGGCCGCGAGCCCGATGCCCGGCAGGACAGGGCCGAGTAACCACATATAGCGTTTCGGATCCTTCCAGTTGCCAGTGGAGCCGGATTCGGCGGGGGAAACGACATTATGCGATTCCGGGTTGTCGTGGGTCTTGGCGTTCATTGTGTTCTCCCGTTCGGTGCGCGTAATGTCAATTTATGTCGGACAATCTGGCAATGCAACGACCGTCCGGCAGAGCGGGGTAGCTTGGCGCAAAATGACAAATATCATTCTTTTGGCGAAATCCCGTTTTCTGAGCCAGACTTCGGGGAAAACAAGAATTCGACGGTAGTGAAGAATCAGCTATGCCAAATTTTCCCTCCACTCCCTCCGCTACGGCTTCGTACTCAGTTCAGGGTATGCTTCAGGAGTATCTGGGCTCAGGGCAACTGACCGAGGTGGTTTACCGGGACAGCGCCGGCCAGATATGCACGGTGCACGATGTTATTCGTGAGCTTTGCAGTCGCGCAGGGCAGGATTTCCTGCTGCTCGGACGAGGCACCATGCTCCCGCTCGATCATGTCATCACCATTAATGGCCGGCTGCTGGCAGGCAGCACAGGCTAACCAAAGGGTAATCGCCGGGTAATTGCCTTTGGGCCGGGCCTCGCCGTACCCTGTTTCGCGTTGTAAATATTTATCAACAGAGGGATATGGTATGAACAAGCTCACGCTGGGTGCGCTTTTGGTGGTTCTGACACTGGGCCTTGCTGCCTGCGGTTCGGAGGACAACGAAGGCGTGGATGTCGAGCAGGCTGCGGACAACGCCGGAAACATGATGGAAGAGGCTGGCGATTCAGTCGAGGAAACCTACGAGGATGCTACTGGCCAGAACGAAAGCGTCATGGGAGAGTTACAGGAAGGAGCGGAAAACGCAGCTGAGGAGATGGGAGATGCCGCTGAGGAAGCGGGTGACAGGGTAGAGGAGGCTACTCAATAACTCTCCGATAACTCTCCGATAACTCTCTAATTTCCGCCGGCGCGCCTCTGTTTGCGCTGGCGGGTCCTGGTCATCAGCGTCCGGGGAGGAGAGTGAGTCGAATCTTTTGCGGCCAGACAACCTTAATGCCTGAGTAACACAAATGTAGGATTAACGTCATAACCAGCCCCTATCTTTTTAGCGGAGTCGATCCGGAATTCTGTTCGATGAACAGGTTGTACCGGAGTGGCAGACAACAACACCGTTGAAAGGATATGCGCTATGAATCTGGAAAGAGCGTTAATTTCCGTGGCGATCGGGCTGGCATTGTCCGCCAGTGTCGTCGCAGAGATACTACCGACCTCACAAAAGGGCAATACCTGGTTTATTAACGCCGCGGCACAGCTTCAGCAGAAGCTCTCCCTGAAGTCCTCGGATAAGGCGAAAAACGTCATTCTGTTTGTGGGCGATGGCATGGGGGTGTCCACCCTTACCGCTGCGCGCATTCTGGAAGGCCAGAGGCAGGGCAGTCCGGGCGAGGAAAATCTGCTGAGCTTTGAGAGTTTCCCCTTCACGACACTCGTGAAAACCTATAACACCGATGCCCAGGTTCCGGATTCAGCGGGCACCATGACCGCCATGATGTCTGGTTTGAAAACCGATGCGGGCGTGCTGGGCGTGGACGAGGATGTCCAGCGGGGTGATTGCAGCACGGTTGCAGGCAATGAAGTAGTAACCGCTCTGGAGCTTGCGGAAATCAAGGGTTTATCCACTGGTGTGGTCTCCACCGCACGCATTACCCACGCCACACCCGCCGCTGCCTATGCCAAATCGGCAGATCGCAACTGGGAAGACATTTCGGATATGCCTGCTGAAGCGGTTCAGGCCGGTTGCAAGGACATTGCCGATCAGCTGGTCAGTTTCGAGCAACTTCTGGAACAACGTTACGCTGGCGTGGATACCGATGGGATTGACGTGGTCATGGGCGGCGGCCGTCGCCACTTCCTGCCAAATGATGCCAGGTTCAACAGCCCGGATGCGCGATCCAGTGTCGAAGGCGACCGCACCGA
>NZ_FONF01000020.1:0-88381 GCF_900112835.1 Marinobacter sp. DSM 26671
ATGCCGCTGCCGGGGGAGCGTCTGGTCGCGTTTCTCAGTGATGGGGCATTTGAGGAGCAGCGGGGCAGCGACTGGGCAAGCCGCTGGTGGCGAGCCGAGGACTGTGGCCTGGTGACCCCGGTGATGATTGCTAACGGGCGCCGCATTGATCAACGGTCAACCATCTTTCTGCAAGGAGGCACGGACTGGTTCCGGCAGCACCTGGAGCTCAATGGTTTTTACCCCATACTCATTGATGGCCGCGATCCTGCGGCCTTTATCTGGGGCATCTTCGAGGCCGAATCGAGGCTTCAGGCGTGCAGCGAACAGGTCAGCGCCGGCCACATGAGGTACCCTGTAAAGCTCCCCTATCTGATTGCCGAGACGGTCAAAGGCTATGGTTTCTATGGTGCTGGCTCAAACGCGGCGCATGGTACCCCGCTTCCGGCAATACCGAGATTTGATGAGGTCTCGCGCAGGCACTTTAACGAATCCATTGCCCGTTTGTTTGTGCCCGAGATCGAGATTCACGGCGCCCGCGACGTGCTGGCAACTCACCGGGCAGACGATCGGCCTGCGGAAAAGGATCATCCGCTGAGCTGTCGTGACGTCAAGCTGCAAACTGTGCCCGAACCGGTCTGGTTGCAAACGGCGGTATCAGAGTCGCCCATGGTTGCGATTGATCGGCAGTTTGTTGCCCTTGTAAAGGCCAACCCGGCGCTTCGTATTCGCCTGGGGAACCCGGATGAATTGCGTAGTAATCAGATGAACCAGTCGCTTGACCTTCTGAAGCATCGCACCCTGACGCCCGAGCTCGAATGCCGATGGCAATTTTGTCTACGGTGGCCGCATAGGCTTCCTGCCAGTGCCCGCCCTGGAGCTGGGCCTGTCCGGCGCCCTGGGCAAGGTCGGCGTGGCCGAGGGGCACGCAGTGTCTGAGCTGGCGGCGGGAGAGCCGGACCGTGACTACACCGTTCTGGGTGCGGACGCCGTTTACAACCTTGACACCCTGCAGCTGCGCGGTGAATTCATCCAGCAGACCGTGGGAAGCGAAGCCGGCAGCACAATTGCTGATGGTGAGGTGACCGGGGAACTTGACTTTACAGCCTGGTATGCGCAGGCGGCCTACCGGCTGCCGGATACCAAGTGGGAAGGTGTTGCCCGCATAGGTGACCTGGACACCCCGAATGCCGATGGAAACCGCTCCCAGTGGTCCGTTGGGGTGAATTACCTGTTCGCAAACAACGTTATCATCAAGGCGGCCTACACCGTGGACGATTACGACGACAACGCTATCGACGATGACGAGCGCTTCAACATTCAGTTGGCTTACGGCTTTTAAGAGGGTATTAACATGAAACTAATGAACCGCAACCTCATCAGTAACGCTGCACTAATGGCCGCGCTTTTCATCGGTGGCGCAGGTTCAGCCGCTGCCCAGGACGCCGACGACCCCATGGCGTTCGTCCGGGGCGCCCAGTCATGGGCTGACAACTGCGCACGGTGCCATAACATGCGCGACCCGGCCGAGTTCCGTGACGACGTCTGGGAGCCAACCGTGCTTCACATGCGAATCCGAGCGGGCTTAACCGGGCAGGAAACAAGGGATATCCTGACCTTCCTCCAGAAAGCCAATGATCCGGCAGATAATAAGGGGGAGAATAAATGAAACGATCATCTTTTCTGATCGCCAGCCTGGTCGCCGGGAGCTTTGCCTACTCAGGCGGAGCCGCGGCTCAGGCGGACAGCGTGGAAGCCGGCGAAAAGCTCTATAACTCCACCTGCGTTGCCTGCCATGGCGCAGACGGAAAGGGCAAGCTGCCCGGCGTTCCTGACTTCACAAAGAGCGATGGCCGGCTGACCAAGAGTGACGATGTATTGGTTACCAATATCATGGAGGGCTTCAAGAGCCCCGGCTCATCCATGGCGATGCCCGCCAAGGGTGGCATCAGCTCATTGACCAAGGAGCAGGCGGGAGCCATCGTTCAATACATGCGCCAGGCCTTTGCCAGCAATTAGTAGTTGAAGTAGGGCAACTCGAAACTCCTTGTTGCCCTACTTCTTAGCATGCGTCGTTATCGCAGAACAGCTCATACAGAACTTCTATGATCCGGCGCGCCTCCTCTCCCGCCAGGGAGTAGTGTATGGTCCGCGCTTCGCGGCGCGCAGATACCAGGCCGTCCTTGCGCAGCAGGGCGAGTTGCTGGGAGACGGCCGCCTGGCGCATCTCCAGTGCATCCGCAAGTTCGCTCACCGCCTGCTCGCCGTCGACCAGTTGGCAGAGGATCATCAGCCGGCTCCGCCCGGAGAGGGCCTTTAGCAGATTGGTGGCCTGATCCGCCGCTTCCGACATCTGATTTTTATTCATACATTCATAGCTCTGCAATCGTGAACATGTTAGGCTTGGTTCAGATGATCGGCTGCTCTTGGCCAGGTAGTCAAGTGTTGCCCGTCGTCGTCTGGCAGGCCCCGGCTCTCCATGGTCCGGCACGTGGCCATGCCAGGTATTGTGTACGGGTGCTTTCAGTGCAGCCAGCGCAGTGCGCAATCTGCTGAAAGTGCCGGAACGCGCTACTATAACAGGAGGGGCATATGTCTATCGACCGCCTTGTACTCGCCTTCGCAGGATCTTTCATTCTTGTAAGTCTGGCTCTCTCCCAGCTCCACTCGCCTCACTGGCTGTGGTTCACCGCGTTTGTGGGCGCCAACATGCTGCAGGCTGCCTTCAGCGGATTCTGCCCTCTGGCGAAGATCCTCAAGGCCCTGGGCAAGAAGCCCGGCGCCGCCTTCGATTGACGCACGGAGGCACTGTAAATGTCTGAAAACACCGAGAGTTCGTGGCTACAGTTCGCCACTGACCGTCCTCGACTGACCGTTTGGGCCATGGTGGTTGCCACGCTGGCGCTGGTGGCGCTGGCGGCGCTGCCAAGCGTCTGGCCCGAGCGGTTCGGTCTGCTTAATCCGCTGACCATCGATACCGACCCCGAGAACATGCTCTCTTCCGACGAACCCGTGCGCGTTTTCCACGACGACATGAAGGAGCAATTCTCGCTTTATGACATGGTCGTGGTGGGTGTGGTCAACGAAAGCAACCCTGACGGGGTATTCAATGTCGGTTCGCTGCGGCGCATCTATGAGCTGACGGAGTATGCCAGTACGCTCAGGTGGCCCGATCCGGACAACCCGGGCCGGCAGGAGGGCGTGGTCGAGGAGGATATGCTCGCGCTCTCGCGGGTCGACAACATTGAGCAAGAGGGGGTCGGCTCGGTTCGTTTCAGCTGGCTCATGCCAGAGCCGCCGGATACCCGCAACCAGGCGCTCGCTATTCTTGAGCGGGCGCAACGCATTCCGCTGTTCGACAATACCCTGGTCAGCGCCGATGGTAAGGCAGTCGCCCTTTACCTGCCGCTGACCAGCAAGGACATGAGTTACCGGGTCCGCGAAGCCCTGCTTGACAAAGTCGCTGGCTGGAAGGATACCGGCGATCAGGTCTACATCACCGGGCTGCCCGTGGCGGAGGACACGTTCGGTGTGCAGATGTTCTATCAGATGGCGATCTCGGCGCCACTGGCAATGCTGGTCATCTTCCTGGTGATGTGGTGGTTCTTCCGCCACGTCCGGCTCATTACCTCGGCGATGATCGTGGCCATGGTGGCGGCCGCGAGCACCATGGCGCTGCTGGTGATCAGCGGCAGCACCGTCCACATCATGAGCTCGATGATCCCCGTATTCATCATGCCCATTGCGGTGCTGGACGCGGTGCATATCCTCTCGGAATTCTTCGACCGCTATCCCCTGCATCGTGACCGCCACCGGGCCATCCGGGAGGTTATGGGGATACTGTTCAAACCGATGCTGTTCACCACCCTGACGACGATGGCCGGGTTTGCGTCACTGGCACTCACCCCGATCCCGCCCGTTCAGGTGTTCGGCATCTTTATCGCGATTGGTGTGTTCCTGGCCTGGTTGTGCACGGTGACCTTCATTCCTGCTTACATCATGCTGATGCCGGAGCGGCGGCTCACCGGCTTCGGGCACGCCGCCGGGGACCCGGACCAGGATACGGTCATGGGGCGCTGGCTGCGTCGCCTCGGCGAGGGCGTGGTCAGCCACGCCAGGGCGGTGCTGGTGGTTACCATGGTCGTGGTGGTGGCCGCCGGTTATGGCATCAGCCTGATCCGCATCAACGATAACCCGGTCAAGTGGTTCGAGCCCGAGCACCCCATCCGGGTGGCAGACCGGGTGCTCAACGAACATTTCGGCGGCACCTACATGGCCTATCTGGCGCTGGTTCCGGAGGGGGATAACGCGGCCCAGGACAACCAGATCTTCAAACGCCCCGAAGTCCTGCGCTACATCGCCAGGTTGCAGCAGCGGCTGGGCGAGACCGGCGTGGTCGGCAAGTCCAACTCCGTCGCCGATCTGGTCAAAACCGTCCACCGCGAACTGCTGGGCGGCGATGACGGAGCCTTTCGCATTCCGGACAGTCCGGCGGCGGTTGCACAGACCCTGCTCACCTACCAGAGTGGCCACCGCCCCCAGGATCTCTGGCATTTCGTCACACCCGACTACCGCCGTGCCAGCATCTGGGTTCAGCTTACCAGTGGCGACAACCGGGATATGAGCCGGGTGGTTCAGGCGCTCGACGACTTCATCGCGGCCAACCCTCCGCCTGCGTCGATCCAGGCACGCTGGTTTGGTCTTAACTACATCAATGTGGTCTGGCAGGAAAAAATGGTCAGCGGCATGGCCATGGCCCTGTTCGGCAGTTTCGTGGTCGTGCTCCTGCTGATGGCCTTATTGTTCCGCTCGCTGCTCTGGGGACTGCTGTGCATGATTCCCCTGACCGTGACCATCGGGGCCATCTATGGTCTGATCGGTATCATCGGCAAGAACTACGATATGCCGGTCGCCGTGCTGAGCGCCCTGAGTCTGGGACTCGCCGTGGACTACGCCATCCACTTCCTGGCCCGCGCCCGCGCCACCCAGGCTGAGACAGGCTCCTGGCGTCGCTCGGTGGCGCCGATGTTCGGCGAGCCGGCACGGGCGATAACCCGCAACGCCATCGTGCTTGGCGTTGGTTTCCTGCCGCTGCTGGCCGCACCGCTCGTGCCCTACCAGACGGTGGGGGTATTTATCGCGGCCATTCTGTTGACCGCCGGCCTGAGCACACTGCTGATCCTGCCGGCACTGGTAACCCTGCTGCAACGATGGCTGTTTCCCGGTGCCCGCAGGGCCGTCCCGAATCCGCAAAATCAAGAGGAAGGCGTGCAATGAGTAGATACTGGCCTGTTACCCTGTTCCAAAAGCTGACCCTGGTGGTGATCGCGCTGGGCATCACGCCCATTGCCCTGGCCCAGGATGCCGGCGCTGCGCCCTCGGTGGAGCGTATTGTCAACCGTGCCAATATGGTCTCCTACTTTCAGGGGCGTGATGGCCGCGCCAGGGTCGCTATGACCATCACGGATAGCCAGGGGCGTACCCGCAGTCGCGAACTTACCATTTTGCGGAGAGACGGTCCGGAGACAGATGCCGTTGAGGGGGGCGCCTACCTCGGCGAGCAGAAGTACTATGTCTATTTCCGACGACCGGCGGATGTGAGCCAGATGACGCTGCTGGTGTGGAAACACCAGGACCGGGACGACGACCGTTGGCTGTACCTGCCGGCGCTGGATTTGGTTAAGCGAATTGCCGCTTCCGACAAACGCACCAGCTTCGTCGGCTCGGATTTCTTTTACGAGGATATCTCCGGGCGCAGTATTGATGCCGACAGCCATGAGCTGATTGAAACCACGGATAACTACTACGTAGTGCGCAACAAACCCAAGAGGCCCGGGGAGGTTGAGTTCGCCTACTACGATATCTATATCCACAAGCAGTCGTTCCTACCGGTTCGCACCGAGTATGTCGACGACAGTGGCAACCTCTACCGGCGTTACACCGCGCTGGCGGTGGAGAAGGTGCAGGGTTACCCCACGGTCGTCAAGGCGAGGATGGAGAACCTGCGCAGCGGCGGCACCACGGAGCTGACCTACACTGGCATTGACTATGACCTGGGCCTGCCGGAAGACGTCTTCTCGGAGCGCTACCTGCGCCGGGCGCCAAAGGAGTACTTGCAGTGACCACCGGTGCACTGAGGGCAGGAGGGCGTGGATGAACACCAGAAGCCTGCTCTGGGGCATGTTGCTGGCGGGTATCGGTCTCGGTGTGGCGCCCGGGGCGCTATGGGCGGCCGCGCCCGAGCTGCCGGAGGGGCTGGGCGCGCCAGCCAGTGATACCGCAGAACCGGCCCTGCCGGCAGGCCTCGGGGGTGAGGCCGGGGCAGAACAGACCACCGACCGACCGGCTGCGGCGGCGCTGCCATTTCGTCTGCGCGGCTTCTGGGAGGCCCGCGGCGGAACCCGGCTGGGCGATGATCCCCGCCAGCGCGATCTCTCCATCGCCGAAACCCGGTTGCAGCTCGAGGCGGAGAAGTATTTCCGGGGAGCAACGTTGCGCCTTACCGGCGATTTTCTCTATGACGACCTGGACGATGATCGGTCGGTGGACCTGGAATCGGGTGAGGGCGCGTTCGACCTGCGCGAGGCCAGCCTGGTGTTTTCGCCGAGCGCGGACACCGATGTCAAGCTGGGGCGCCAGATACTAACCTGGGGAACCGGCGACCTGGTGTTCATCAACGATCTGTTTCCCAAGGACTGGGTCTCGTTTTTTATCGGCCGCGATGTGGAGTACCTCAAGGCGCCCTCGGACGCGCTGAAGGTCTCGGCTTTTTCCAGCTGGGCCAATCTTGACCTTGTCTACACCCCCCGGTTTGACGCTGATCGCTTCATCGACGGCCGCCGTCTCTCTTTCTTCAACACAGGGCAAGGGCGGCTGACCGGGCGCAATGCGGTTGTACTGGCGGACCGCCCGGCGGACGCGTTCGAAGACGACGAGTGGGCCGCCCGGCTGTACCGTAACCTTGGCGCCTACGAGGTCGCGCTCTACGGCTACGACGGCTTCTGGAAGAGCCCGGCCGGGGCTGATCCGGCCAGCGGTCGGGCCAGGTTTCCTCCGCTGTCGGTGCTCGGCGCCAGCCTGCGCGGGCCGTTGGGGGCCGGCATCGGCAACGTCGAGCTGGGCTATTACGATTCCCGCGCCGACCGCGATGGCGACGATCCCACGGTGCGCAACAGCGAGCTGCGCCTGCTGCTCGGCTATGAGCAGGAAATTGCCCGTAACCTGACCCTGGGCCTGCAATACTACCTTGAGCGCATGGGCGAGTTTGAGGCCTACCGGCGGGCCTTGCCCCCTGGTGCCCCGGTGCGGGACGAGAATCGCCACGTCCTCACCCAGCGGCTGACATGGCTGACACACAGCCAGAATCTGGAGTGGTCGTTGTTCCTGTTCTACTCGCCCTCGGACCGGGACGCGTACCTGCGCCCCCGGGTGGGCTATCAGGTTGATGATCATCTCTCTGTTGAAGCCGGCGGGAACCTGTTTTTCGGCGCCCGGGAGGAAACCTTCTTCGGTCAGTTTCAGGACAACAATAACCTGTATCTGGGGGTGCGCTATGGGTTCTGAAAAGGTTAGGTGTTGATATTGAAGGGCTGGCTACTGTAGGCCTTACTCGGTTTACCCAAAGAAAAGGAGATGTATATGTCTTACACAATGAATCGCGTAATTCAGAATGTGGATTTCGAGACCGTGGATGAGCGAACCCGTAAGGCCCTGGCCGATCAGGGATTCGGGGTTTTGACGGAGATAGACGTCAAGGCCACCATGAAAAAGAAACTGGACAAGGACATGCCCGCCTACCGAATTCTCGGTGCCTGCAATCCGGCCATGGCCTGGGAAGCGATTGGCGTGGAACCCCGGGTAGGCGCTATGTTGCCGTGCAATGTCATCCTGCGCGAGACCCCGGAGGGCGTTGAAGTCAGTGCGGTTGATCCCGTGTTATCCATGACAGCGATCGATAATGAGCAACTCAAGCATATTGCGGGTGAGGTGAGAGATAGGCTGTCGGAGATTATCAAGGCGGTATGACTCGACTCGCACCAAAGCACTCGCTGCGTCCTTAATCATTGCCGCACCGGGTGGCTGGGCCCCTGGTTCGGCATACCAGGCAAGTTGAGCCCCGATCTAAGTCGGCCCACGTCAAAGCCACTTGCGTAGCAACAGGCCAAGCGTGTCATACACGGCTTTTATGAAGCCGCGGTGTTTCCAGGCGATGCCAGTGATTTCACTGGCATCCTGCAAGTCAGTTACGAACTCGTTTCTTAACTGGCCATTCAAGGCTTCGTTTGTGGAAATCAGCGTCAGTTCATAATTAATAAACAAACTTCTGTAGTCGAAGTTCGCGGTCCCTATGCTGCCCCAGGCATCGTCAACGAGCAGTACTTTGGAATGCAATAGCCGGGGTGTGTACTCGAATATGCGAACGCCGTGTTCCAGCAGTTCCCCGTAAATGGCGCGGGCAGCCCATTGTGCGGGGGTCGAGTCGGTCTTTTCGGTGGTCAGGATCCGCACATCGACTCCCCGGCGGGCCGCGAGAGCAAGTTGTTTGCGTAATCCCCGGTCCGGTACGAAATAGGGCGTCGCCAGCCAGATTTTGTCGGATGCTCCGGCCAGTTGGTCTTTGATGGAGCACCGCAGCTGGATGCGGCAGGCGCGTGTGGTATTGGGAGTGACCCGGCTGTCACCGATGGCATGACTCTGTGGGCTCCAGTCAGGGTGACCGCACCAGAAGGCGTCAAACAGAGCGTCAGCCTCCGCCGCCAGAGGCCCCTCGAAGCACACATGCACGTCGCGCCAACGCTTTGGGCCGTAATAGCGCCTCGAGCCTTCGCGATGAATGTTGAAGCCGCCGAGATACGCTGTTTTGCCGTCAATGACCAGCAGCTTGCGATGGTCGCGACGGTTGTAACGCATCGGTTGCCGCCAGCTCCAGCGGTGAAAGCGCTGTAGACGGACGCCGGCGGCCCTGAGCTGGCGCCGGTGCAGCCGCGTAAGGACGCCACTTGAGCCCAGCGCATCAACGTGAATTCGCACGTCGAGGCCGTGGCGGGACTGCTTCATCAGTTCATCGAGCAGCTCAGCCCCCACCTCGTCCGCCGCCAGGATATACGAAGCAAGAAAGATACGCTGGCTGGCGGTACGGACCGAGCGAATCATCTCCGCATAGAGTTCGTCTCCCTCACCGAACAGCCTGAACACACCCTTCACGGCCCCGCCCTCGGGTTCACAGGCGGCGTCGCCGGGGTTGCCGTCCATATCTATAACCCCAAAGAGCCGATACCCAGGCTGTCGTTGGTGTCTCTGATCGACGTTTCCGCATCGGGTTCGGCCCCGGTCAGTGCGCGTATGGCATCGATGGTTTCCGGAACAACAATCGCCTGGTTGTCGACCATATAGGCATAAAACAGCTCATTGCCCTGCACTTTGAGCATGTCTTCCCAAAGCGCGACTTCATACAGGCTGTCGTGAGGCCGGCCAAGGTCGGCCATCAACTCCTTGACGCTGTTGATCGCGCTGAGCCCGTCACTGATCCGGATAAGGGCGATGCGGGAGGAAGTGCGAAACGCGTCGAGCACTTCGTCCTTGCTCGCCTCACGTGTCAGTTGAACGGACCAGTAGTGCAGGTGGGCCAGTGTCTCCGGAACCTTGACCGCCATGGTTACCACATCCAGGTCCGGGTCGACACTTTGGGCATCCGGGCCCTGGTGACTGGGAATCTCCGGCTCTGGCACGAGGGTGTTCATGATCCCGCCCTGATGGCTCTCCCAGGGATCGGTGGCCCGGCGCAGAAGGGTTCCCCGTGCCCGGTCCAGCAAGCCGTGGCGTTTGAGCGCTGACAAGGTACGAATGATCGACGTTGTGTTGCACGATACAACGCGCGTGCCGTCACGGCCGACAGCACTCGCGTAATTGGCCTCGGCAACGAATGAATGGCCCGTGCTTTCATGTGTCTCGCCGCCATGAACGATGTACTTGATGCCAAGCCGCCGGTAGATTTCGATATTCTTGCTGGCCAGACGTTTCGGTGTGCAGTCCACGACGATATCCGCAGCTTCAAGTAAGTCATCCAGTGTGCCGGAAACATCAAGCCCGGCTGCGCCCATGGCAACGGCGTGCTCTTCAGTCGCGCCGTACAGGGCATACCCTCTACTCAGCGCTGCTCTCACTCGCCAGTCCTGCGCGACATCAGCTACGCCAGCCACAGCCATGTCTTTTTGTACCGCAACGGCTTGCGCTACCCGTTTGCCGATAACGCCATAACCGTTGACCGCGACGCGAATAATTCTCTGACCGACCATCTTTTGTATCTCCAGCTTCTGAAAAGGGGCGAGCGAACTGTTATGTTGCTTAAGTGACCAGATTATAGACAAAGACTGAATTTCAGCTGAAAGTCCGGTTTGACGTGTACCTCAGGGCAATGGCTTTACCGAAAAGTTGATGGTGATCAAAAAAATGCAAAGCGCAGAAGTGCTTTTCAGGTTCAGTTCAGCCGGGTGTAGTGGAATGGGGTGCAGTAGAGGGCAACTACATTGCTTATGACCAGGTCGAACCTTGAGAGGCTCGAATGGTATGAAACCATCGAAAGGATGATCGGAAGATGTCTGCCAAAGAAAATAGTTCTGCTATCAAAGATAGTGCTGGGAAGGAGTCGGAGGGCCAGTATACCTGCCCGATGCATCCGGAGGTCATATCTGATGAGCCTGGGAATTGCCCGAAATGCGGGATGCACCTTGTGCCTCTGGAAAACAATAAAGTGAGTTCTCATTCAGATCACTCTCACCATTGTTCTGGAGATCATGAAAAACCGTCAGGCGACGATCGAACATATGACCGTGTACCACCCGGGTATTCGGGGGTGGTTTACACTTGTCCCATGCACCCTCAAGTCCGACAGACAAAGCCCGGGGCATGTCCTCTGTGCGGTATGGGACTGGAGCAGGAATCGGCCACCGCGGAAGATGAGGGGCCCAACCCGGAGTTGGTGGACTTTTCTCATCGGCTCTGGGTTGCCCTGGCATTTTCAGTGCCCTTGCTGATTTTGACCATGACTCCCTATATCGGTGTCATGGCGGTTCGCGACTTCTTCGGTGAGCGTTTGTCACTCTGGATTGAACTGGTGCTTGCTACTCCTGTAATCCTATGGTCCGGCTGGCCCTTCTTTGCTCGCGGTTACATCTCGTTTCGGACAATGAACCTGAATATGTTCAGCCTGATCGGCATGGGAGTTGGGGCAGCCTATATCTTCAGCATCGTAGCGGTCCTTGTGCCAGGGATCTTCCCGGAAGGCTTCCGGGATTCTGAAGGAAACGTCGGCGTTTATTTTGAGGCGGCAGCCGTTATCGTCACGCTGGTTCTGCTGGGCCAGGTGATGGAGCTGAGGGCCCGTGAGGGCACAGGTAAAGCCATACGTGCGTTGCTGGACATGGCCGCGAAATCGGCGCGCCTGATCCGGCCCGATGGAACCGAGGAAGAAGTCGCTCTGGAGGATGTGAAGGTCGGTGATCACCTGCGTGTTCGGCCCGGTGATAAGGTGCCCGTTGACGGCGTGGTTGTTGAAGGTCGCTCTTCCATTGATGAGTCGATGATTTCCGGGGAGCCAGTTCCGGTAGAGAAGGTGGAAGGAGACAAGGTCACCGGGGCCACCATCAACGGTACCGGAAGCCTGGTTATGGAGGCGACCCGGGTTGGTGCGGATACTACGCTCAGTCAGATTGTCGAAATGGTTGCCAACGCCCAGCGTAGCCGCGCGCCTATCCAGAAGTTTGCCGATATGGTGGCCGGCAAGTTCGTACCGGCGGTTATTGCCATAGCCGCCCTGTCCTTTGTGGCGTGGGCCATCTGGGGACCGGCGCCAGCTTTGTCGTATGCGCTCGTGTCTGCGGTAGCGGTTCTTATCATTGCCTGCCCTTGCGCATTGGGGTTGGCTACGCCCATGTCAATCATGACGGCGACAGGGCGAGGCGCCCAGTTGGGTGTGCTGATCAAGAACGCCGAAGCCCTGGAGCGTTTCGCCAAGGTGGACACCTTGATTGTGGATAAAACTGGTACCTTGACCGAAGGTAAGCCCAGACTAGTGGCGGTGCTGCCGGAATCGGATCATGACGAGACCGAGGTCCTCAGGCTTGCGGCCACACTGGAGAAAGGGTCAGAACATCCGCTAGCTGAAGCGATCGTTTCCGGCGCCGAGGCACGTAACGTAATGCTTGGAAAGGCCGATGACTTTGAAGCCGTTACTGGCAAGGGTGTTAAGGGCGTTGTGGATGGCAAACCAGTGGCTTTGGGCAATGCCAAACTACTGGAAGAGCTGGGCTTGGACGGTGGCCATCTGATGGAGGTTGCCAATAGCAGACGCGATGAAGGCGAAACGGTCATGTTTGTGGTGCTTGAGGGCGCCGTTGCAGGCCTTGTCAGCGTAGCCGACCCGGTCAAGGAAACGACACCCGCTGCGCTCAAGGCCCTCCACGCCGCTGGCTTCCGCATAATTATGGCAACTGGCGACAATGAGCGCACGGCAAAGGCGGTGGCGGGTAAACTCGGTATCGATGAGATTCGTGCCGATGTGCTGCCAGAGGACAAGGCCAGCATCATTCGCGAACTTCAGAGCCAGGGGCGCAAGGTAGCGATGGCGGGGGACGGCGTGAATGACGCACCCGCCCTGGCCCAGGCCGATGTTGGTATTGCAATGGGAACCGGCGCGGATGTCGCCATTGAGAGCGCGGGCTTTACCTTGGTTAAGGGTAACCTCGATGGCATTGTCCGCGCCAGACGGTTGTCCCAGGCGACGATGCGAAATATCAAGCAGAACCTGTTTTTTGCCTTGGTCTACAACGGTGCGGGTGTGCCGGTGGCTGCTGGTGTGCTCTACCCATTCTTTGGCATCCTGATAGGACCTATCTTTGCCGCTTTTGCAATGAGCGCGTCCTCATTGTCGGTGGTAATGAACTCCCTGCGTTTGCGTCGAGAGAAAGTCTAGGCGCGAAACGACCATATCGATGACCTCTCACTGGTAGCCCTATCCTGTGGCTCTCAGTGCTGAGGTCGGAGTAAAAATGAGTTTGGCCAGGGAAAGCTAATGAAAATTGTGTTCTTTGAGGCAGAGAAGTGGGAGTGCGATATTTTGCAGCATGCCTGCTGCAATCATGAGGTTGTCTTCACGGACGAGGAACTCGGAATAGACAACGTTGGGTTATACAGGGACGCCGATATCATCTCACCCTTCGTTCATTCAGCCCTGGATCGTTCGGTACTTGAGTGCTTTGAGCATCTGAAATTTGTCGCTACCCGGTCGACGGGATACGACCATATCGATTTGGAGTATTGCACCAGAAATGCGATTCCAGTCAGCAATGTGCCCGTCTACGGTGACCAGACTGTTGCGGAGCATGTTTTTGCGCTGCTCCTTGCCATTAGCCACAAGATTCCAGAGGCGATCAATCGCACTCGCAAGGGGGATTTTTCGCAGAAAGGCCTGCAGGGATTCGATCTGCAAGGCAAAACCCTTGGAGTGATCGGTACCGGTGCTATCGGTAAGCGTGTTGTGGAAATCGCGCAAGGGTTTCGTCTGAACGTTCTTGCCTGCGATCCCAAGCCGGATTACGTATTCGCGGACCGATATAACGTGTCTTACGTCGATTTGGATGGTCTTCTTGAGCAGTCCGATGTTGTGACGCTGCACGTTCCTGGCAGCAAATCGGCCAAGCATCTTCTGTCGGACAGGGAGTTCGCCCGGATGAAGCGCGGGGTTGTCCTGATTAATACCGCTCGCGGCTCCATTGTTGATACCCAGGCTTTGCTGCACGCGCTGGCGGATGGGAAGGTGTCGGCTGCCGGTCTTGATGTACTGCCGGATGAGCCCTCCATCAGGGAAGAGGTGGAATTGATCCGCTCTTTTTTTGACAAGGAACATGATCTGGAAACGCTGTTTGCCAACCATGTTCTTCAGCACATGAGAAACGTCATCGTCACCCCCCACAGTGCGTTCAATACGAAAGAGGCTGTCGAAAGAATCCTCAAGACCACTGGCGAAAACATTGTTGGCTTCATCGAGGGTGCCCCCCGCAATCTTGTGAATAAACACTGAGCCAGGATGGTTTTTTATGCCGATGCTCTATACCTATTTGATCTGGGGTGTGTTGTTGGTGCTGCTGTCGGGATTGGTTCTCGTTGTTACCTGCAATAAGGAGATGCTGAGGATGAGACTTGGTACCGCTCTCCTGGGGTCGTGAATTCAGATAATAACTGCAGCATTTTTCGTAATTTATACGAGCATCGCTATTGGCAGACCAGGGCATAATAAAAGGCTAATCATCATGTGGAACGAAAAAGGCAATAGCCATCTCCAACAACCCATCTTGCCGTCACTATTCAGCATTGGCGCCATTGGTTTGACCCTTGCTGGCGCGCTGATCTGGCAGTCTGAGTTTGCGTATGCGCTTGATTATGTTTCCTCGTACGTGGATGGTCTGCTGCGCTGGTGGTATGTGGCACTGGTTGCGTTTCTGACGGCATTTGTTATTTGGCTAGGGCTGGGGCGTTACAAGAACGTGCGCCTTGGTAAAGACTACGAACAACCGGAATACCGGCTTTTTCCCTGGTTGGCGATGCTGTTTGCGGCCGGCACGGGTGTGGGGCTGCTGTTCTGGAGCATCGCCGAGCCAATCATGCACTTTCAGGGTAACCCTTTTACTTCGGAGGGCTTTACTCCCTCCGCTGCGTCTACTGCAATTCAATTGTCGTTTTTCCACTGGGGGCTGAACGGATGGGCTATTTTTGCGTTGGTCGCGATTGCATTCGGATACTTCAGCTATCGCCATGATCTCCCGCTCGCGCCTCGATCAGCGCTGTACCCGTTTATTGGTGAAAGAATCTTTGGCTTTTGGGGGCACGTCGTTGACGCGCTCGCTGTTTTTGCGACTGTATTTGGTCTGGCGACGACGCTGGGGCTGGGAGCCCGTCAGACTGGCACGGGGCTCAAGTGGCTTTTCTCCGTGGAGGCGTCTCTTTGGGTGGAGCTGTCGGTGGTCGCCGTGGTTACTGTAATCGCGACGATTTCGGTGGTTTCTGGGGTCAGGCGGGGCGTGAAAATATTGAGTGAGGTAAATCTTTGGCTAACGCTGATTTTACTCGCCGCCTTTATGATTATTGGCCCCTTTGATTACATGGCAGGGTTGTTGGTGCAGGAAATTGGCGGTTACCTGGATAGTCTATTGATCATGACATTCTATGTTGGCGCCAATGAACCGGGAAATTGGCAATCGACCTGGACGGTGTTTTTCTGGGGCTGGTGGCTGGCCTGGTCACCTTTTGTCGGGTTGTTTATCGCCCGGATATCCCGCGGCCGCACCCTGAGAGAGTTTGTTTTCGGGGTTCTTCTCTTACCAACGCTGGTGACTTTTGTATGGATCTCGGTGATGGGGGGCGCTGCACTCCACAGCGAGCTATTCGGGGGTGGCGGAATTGTTGAGGCGGTCAATAAAGACATCGCCTATGCACTTTTCGCGACCATTGAGCACCTGCAGACGACTGACTCAATTAAATTTTTGATGGGTCTGGTGGCAACGCTCCTTATCAGCATCTACTTTATAACGTCTGCTGACTCCGGCGCATTGGTGGTCAATATCATTTTATCAGGAGGGCAGCTTGAGCCTCCCAAGGCGTCGAGAGCAGGCTGGGCCATTGGCAACGGAGTATTGACCGCGGTATTGCTAGTGGCGGGAGGTATTGCCGTCCTCCAGGATGCGGTCATCCTCGCGGCCCTGCCATTCTCGCTGGTTATCGTTGCTATGACAGCTGGCCTGTTGAAGGCGCTGCATCATGAGCCGCTGACGGCACCCCGGGAGGGTTGTAAGCAACACCGGGCCGCTGAGCCATGGACCGGATCGGATAAGGCATGACTGCACCCCTGCAAAGCTCACAACCAGGTTCAGCGACATGACCCCTGGCCCCGTGAGCGCAGGGCTGATGAGGTCTTCCAGATCGTAAGCCATGTTGGAAAGCGATAGCACCTTGGTTTACTCGTCTTCATCGGGGGGAGGGTGAGAGTATGCCGAATCGGACACTGCCCCCTCTGTCAAGGTTGTTGAAGCCATCTGGCTACAGTAGCATTCTCATGCCATCCCCCCAGGGGGGGATAGGTCAAAAGCTGGTTTTGACCCTGGACGGGATCGTTTATGGCTCAATGGCTTTGCTGGCTGATGGCCTGCACATGGGTTCGCACGCGGTGGCTCTGGGTATTGCCGCCTTCGCCTATGCGTATGCCAGGAAAAACGCGGGCAGCGCCAGGTTCTCTTTCGGGACGGGGAAGGTCAATGCGCTGGGCGGCTTTACCGGCGCGATTCTGCTGGCTGTCTTTGCGCTCTACATGGTCATCGAGAGCGTCGGGCGTTTTATTCAGCCCGTCCCCATTTCTTTCGATGGGGCTATTTTTGTGGCCATCATTGGCCTGGTGGTCAACGGGGTGTCAGCCTGGATACTGGGGGATGCAGGCCATGATCATGGTCACAGTCACGGCCATGATCACGGTCACCACCATCATCACCATGACCACAACCGCCGTGCGGCCTACCTTCATGTACTTGCGGATGCGCTGACGTCAGTCCTTGCTATTGTTGCCCTTCTGGCGGGTAAATATGCCGGGTGGAACTGGATGGACCCGATGATGGGGATTATCGGTGCGATTCTGGTAACCCGTTGGTCCTGGCAACTTTTAAGAGACACCTCAAAAATCCTTCTCGACGAGCAACATCAGGACATGGAGGACGCTGTTAAAGAGGCCGTCGAAGACGACGATGCCAAAGTCAGTGATCTGCATGTGTGGGCAATAGGCCCAAACATTCATGCGGCTATTGTCTCAGTCGTCTCGCATCAGCCCGAGTCGCCTACAGTCTATAAAAAGCGCATTCAGGCACACTGCCAGTCCCTGGTCAATCATGCCAATCACGCTTTCAAGATGGCCGTTTGCCCGCTTCAGACGTTTGATAATGTTCGGGTGAGATTGATGCGTGTGATCATTTACCATGTTTAATTCCTATCCCCCACGGGGGGATGGTATCCTCCGTTCTCGTTGAAATCCAACCACAGACTCGACGCAGTAGATTGATGATTTCGGCCATTCACCCGAGAAAACTGCTTACAACGCTCGTCATACTCCTTGCATTGGCGGGCCTGTCACTGTCGGTGATTGGCGAGTCATTCTCTCACGGTGTGGCCAACTTGGCAGGCGACTGGGAATCGCAGTTTGACGGCCAAGCGAGCAGTCATGGTGCGCATGGACACACCCATGATTTTGACGAAGAGCCAGAGACATCATCAGTGCATCATGATGCTGGCAATCATACCCACGAGACAGTGGACCAGCTAAGGGTTCCCCTTATTTCCCAAAGCCTGACCGTTCTCCGGCAGCCCGTGCCCTTTGCCGGAGGTTCTCCCCGCAGTTTGCGCTATCGGCTTGAACGCCCTCCAAAAGCCTCTATTCCCGCTTGATTCTTGCCGCTTACGTGGCCCGAGAAAACAAATTCAATTGGAGTCTTTATGTTGTCAAACTTGACAGGCCGATGCCGTGGTGTGTCCTCAACGGGCACAGGCAATCGCCTACTCTGGATATTTCTGACTTTGGGCTTGCTGGGGCTGAGTACCGACGTACTCGCCCATGCCGTGGCTCAGGGCGACAAGGGGTACATCCAGGAAATTACCGGGATAAACCTTATTTCGTTCATCTACCTGGGGGCCAAACACATGGTCACCGGCTATGACCACCTGCTGTTCCTGCTGGGTGTCATTTTCTTCCTTTACCAAATGAAGCACATCGCGATCTACGTGAGCCTGTTTGCCCTCGGGCATTCCACCACCATGTTGTTGGGCGTCTATTTCAACGTGGGCATCAACAGCTACCTCATTGATGCGATTATCGGTCTGTCCATCGTCTACAAGGCACTGGACAACATCGGTGCCTATCAGCGTTGGTTTGGCTTTCAGCCCAACACCAAGGCCGCCACGCTGATTTTCGGGTTCTTCCATGGTTTCGGCCTGTCCACCAAGATCATCGAATACGACATCTCGCCGGACGGCCTGATTCCGAACCTCCTCGCCTTCAACGTGGGCGTGGAAATCGGACAGTTGATCGCCCTGGCCATGATCCTCATTGCTATCAGCTTCTGGCGTAAAACCGACGGCTTTTTCCGCCATGCCTACACCGCCAACGTGGCCATGATGAGTGCAGGTTTTCTGCTCTTTGGCTATCAGCTCACCGGTTACTTTGTCGCCTGATTCTGGAGATTTTTTATGTACAACACCGATATACCCAACCGTGAAGAACTGCCCAGCACTGCCAAACTTATTCGATCAACCATCATCGCAGCTATTGTGGCGCTGATTCTGCTGGTGACCGTGGTCATGCCCGCCGAGTACGCCCTGGACCCAACCGGCGCAGGTCGCCTTTTAGGCCTGACTGAAATGGGTGAGATCAAGGAGCAGCTCGCCGAAGAGGCTGCTGCTGACGAGGCTGTTCAGATGGTTGCTGTTCAATCCTCAACTGAGCGACAGGCGCCGGAAGTCAATGCACCTGTCGTGGATGAAGCCGTTGAGAAGCCAGCCCCCTCACCGGAAGCAGAGGTTGCGCCTTCTGAGCCAGAATCTGCGCCTGCACCAGAAATTGCGGAACCGCAGTGGCAGGATGAAGTGCGCGTGATTCTCACACCGGGAGAAGGCACCGAATTCAAACTTACTATGGAGGAAGGTGCTACAGCCCGGTTCTCCTGGGTGTCAGAAGGTGGCCCGATCAACTTCGATACCCATGGTGATGGAGGTGGTCAGTCAATTTCCTACGAAAAAGGCCGGGGCGTGCCTGAAGACGAAGGCGAGCTGGAGGCAGCCTTTACCGGCAATCATGGCTGGTTTTTCAGAAATCGGAACGACAACGACATCACTCTGGTACTGCGTACCGGAGGAGACTACGGGCAGTTTAAAAAGATGTTGTGACGTTCACCAACGAATAAGCGCCGAGGGGTCTCCGGGCCTATGCTTTCATAGGTCCGGACCGTGCTTAAGTAACTTAATGTTCTACAGTTCGCTAAACCAAAAATCTGGAATTCTTCATTAATGCGATCAAATATTGGCTCATTGAAAAGGTAATAATCACACCTGAAAAACCGGAGCGAATCCACCTCCGGGGGTACGAAAATTGGTTGTCTGGCCTTGGTATATCCTCGCCGCAACCAGCATACTTTTGCCGGCGTAGGTATACAGCCGAATGTCGACTTTTCGGGTGACCACTGCATCGTCAATTCTCAGGGTTCGTTCTCCAGCGGGGACAAGGTCCTGGGCGATGTAGCCACCATTCAGGATGTTCTCGAAAACGCGCCGGGTTAGTTTGTCGCCCCGGTAGACGCCTTTGCTGCCATGGCCGGCAACCGGCTTGAAGAACAGATGACGTCGCGCACTCCACAACTCAGCCGCGTCGTTCCTCGAAACCTGCCTGGTTTTCGGCACGGCTCTCTCCAGGTAGCCTGCATCGGCCTCATTGAGCCCCCAGTCTCGAAGGGAGTGGGGTGCGGATAGCAGGGCCAGGTTTCGCTTGTCAGCCAGCACAGCGTGCACATGGGGATTAGGCGTTACCACCACGGCGCCATCCAGATAGGCATGCCTTAATGCCGCATGGGGCGCGGCGTCCAATGCGAAGTCCACCAGACGGTTGTAGACCATATCAATGGGCTTGCCGCGGGCTGTCAGCGTACCGCCGGCATACTCAAGCTCCTGTGGATCGAGTATCAATGTATCAATTCCTTTGGCTCGGAGAATCTGTTGGGCCAACTGGAATTCGGGGAACATAAATTGTGTCTTTGGGGCATCGTCTACTATGGCCAGGCAACTGGGCCCGAAATTGTCGTGCTGGCTTTGCCACTCCTGTTTGAACATTGAGAACACCGCGTCCTCGAATCCGTCGAGCGGCTGCTGGGGTGTTGTGGGTTGTTGAGATGGGTCGCAGCAATTGCGCTGGGCTCTCGACAAGACAAGGTTCAGGAAGGCGCCACCGGCGTTGGTGTTGATTTCGATCAGCCGGGGGCCGTCGGGACCCATGTGAAAATCATAGCCCATGAACGCCCCGATGGGCCCTGGATTGAACTGTGCGATTTCCGGTGCCCAGGAAAGTACTCGTTCTCGGTACGAGGGAAGCTCTGAGGCCGCTTCAATCGACTGAACGATCCTCTCCATCTCCGCTATGTCGGCTCGGGGTACGAAAACCGGTGTGTTTGAAAAAAGGTGATCGAACTCCGGGAGCGTTGACAGTTCGCTTCCAGCATCTGAAAGCTGGTTGTGGAGGCTCTTGTTGAGGGCTATTCGGTCAAGAGTGATGCAGTAGCATTGGCGGTTGAGTTCGTTGGCCCGGCTGTTTGCTATTCGTCTGTTCTCATAAATAGGTTCCGGCATCTGGAGTCCGTCATTCGAGGTTTGCAATGGTTGAAACGGCTTACTTAATGCTCGAAGAATCTATCTTGCATTTGTGATTTGCGTCAAATAGATCCACATCTTGTGTCTGTTTTCAGGTCTGTTTTCAGGTCTGTTTCAGTTCCGCGTGTTGAACTACTGCTAGGTAAATTGGTGCTTGCCATCTATCTTCGACTCTCACAATGGGCGGCGATCTCTCCCGTCGATGGCAGCCTTTTGATCACCAGTCGGGCCGAAGCCAAGCTCTGGGTGCTTGATCCGGGCTCTCTGGAGATTATCGATGACGTTTCTTTGGACGGGATAGGTCACCAAATATCGCTAGAGGCATACTAGCCAGTAAGCCCCACTGACAAGCTTTTCCCAAAGGGAATCTATATGGATAAGCGTTTCAAGATTACGTTGGCAATTTTTGCGGTCATCGCTTTGGTTTTGCTCTGGGGCGAACATAAGGTTCACCTTCTGGGTGCTTTGCCGTGGTTAATCCTTCTGGCATGCCCGTTTATTCATATGTTTATGCATGGAGGGCATGGGAATCACGGTGGCCATAATCACCACGATCAACCGGAAGGCAAGAGTGGAGGCCAACGCGATGACTGATGCTTCGTCCGATTACGGTCTTTGGGGACTGGTGGTTCTAAACTCGGTGATCTTTATTTTCTTCGCTTTCAGTTTTTTTAAGCCACAGACCCAACGAGACTGGCGATCCTTCGGTGCGTTCAGCGCGTTTCTCGTGGCATTATTCACAGAGATGTATGGGTTCCCGCTGACACTCTATTTCCTGTCCGGTTGGCTTCAGACCCAATACCCGGATGTGAATTGGCTTGCCCACGATAGCGGGCACTTGCTTGAAATGCTCTTTGGTTGGCAGGGTTCTCCCCATTTCGGCCCCTTCCACTTGTTGAGTACGGTGTTTATAGGTGGAGGTTTTTACTTGATTGCCGCCGGATGGCGAACCCTGTACACGGCGCAAAAAGAGCGAAAGCTGGCTACGACGGGGCTCTATTCGTATGTTCGGCATCCTCAGTATGTCGGCTTTGTCTTGATTATGTTTGGCTTCCTTCTGCAGTGGCCAACACTTATAACTCTGGCGATGTTTCCGGTTTTGCTCTGGATGTATGCCCGCTTATCGATCAATGAGGAGCGGGAGGCAGAGAAAACGTTCGGGGAAGCCTGGCGGCACTATGCCAACAAAACTCCCAGGTTTTTGCCGCGGTTGCGCGGATTGGGGCGGCAAGCTTGAACAAAAGCTCTACTCATCTGCCGGGTAGACAAAGGAGCTGTTGGTGAGCCTGTCACTTTCGATACGTTCAGTCGCCGGAATGGTTCTTGTTGCCTTTCTTTGGGCGATCTGCTTTCCTTTTATTGTGGTGGGATTGCCAGATGCGCCACCCTTGCTTTTTGCCGCTTTACGCGCATTGTTGGCAGGGTTGTGTCTGATTCTGATCGCTTTTACAAAAGATGGTCGGCCCAGTTATTCGCTTCGCCAGCTTCTAATGCTGGCCGTAATTGGCCTCAGTTACACGGGTATGGGGCTTGGAGGGATGTTTCTCGGTGCTGGCAAGCTGGGACCGGGGCTTGCAACGGTTCTGGCCAATGCGCAACCACTGTTTGCGGCGGTTCTTTCGTTTTTTATCGTTCGAGAGGTGGTGACCGGGCGTGTGTTTGTGGGCCTTTTGATTGGTTTTATTGGTGTTGTGGTGCTAGCGATGCCAGAGATGGAGTTTGGTAACGCCAGATTTTCAGGGGCCGTCTATGTTCTTGGTGGAGCCATCGGAACCGCCATTGGAAATGTGCTGCTTAAATACCAGGCCGGCAGCGATGATATCTATTGGTCAATGGGCATCCAGCTTGTCATAGGCTCAGTGTTTCTGGGAATAGCATCCGTGAGCCTGGGCGAGGGCTTCGAGATTGATTGGACCTGGTCATTTACGACGGCCATGTTCGTTCTGGCCATTCCGGCAACGGCAATGATGGTTGTGCTCTGGTATGCCTTGCTCGCCAGCGCGCCCTTGAACAGCCTCAATTCGTTTACCTTTTTAACGCCTGTTTTCGGTCTCGCTATCGGAATGCTTTTGTTCGGCGAAACTTTCACATCACTGGAGATGACCGGGATAGGAATCACAATTGTTGGCTTGGTGATCGTTGTTAAAGCGCCTGGGAAAACAGATGGCGGTTCCGCTGTCGGGGAAGAGGCAAAGGTGATCCGTAGCTCATAGTAGAAAAGGGAGTAGTCAATGAGAGTCTGGATCAGCGTTATCCTTTTGTTTGCCGCATCAGGCCGTCTTGTCGCGGGCCCTCCCTCGGCAGTTTCCTTGATTGAAGGCATGGAACAGACTCTGTGGTCCGACAGCAATCACGGGCGTTTCACTATGCGGATCGAGTCTGAGTACTGGACTCGCACACTGGAACTGGAAGCCTGGATGAATCGTCCGGAGCATACGTTGATTCGCATTCACGCGCCCAAAAAAGAGGCCGGCATCGGCTCGCTGCGCATCGGCGATGCCATGTGGAATTACTTGCCCAAAGTTGATCGCACCATCAAGATCCCACCGTCGATGATGCTCCAGCCATGGATGGGCTCCAACTTCAGCAACGACGACCTGGTCAGGGAAAGCTCGTTCGTCGAGGACTACACCCACGAATTGGTCGAAACCGACGATTCCGGTGAGGTGCCTGTGTATCGTGTTGTCTCGACGCCCCGACCTGATGCCCCGGTAGTGTGGAGCCGTCTTGAATTCAATGTTCGGGAGGACTCGATCCCGGTTTCGCTTGCCTACTACGACGAGCGCGATCAGATCGTCAAACGCATGACCTATGAGCAGATCGAAACCATGGATGGGCGGCGGATACCCACCCGCTGGACGATGGTGGACGCCGATAACCCCGAGTCCCGCACGGTGATCACGATTGACTCTATTGAATTCGACCTGCCGATCGATGAAGAGGTGTTTTCATTGCGCCGGCTGCGCAACCCACAGTGAGGGCCCGGCATGAGCATCGTCAATGTGGAGAAAGTCTCGCGAATTTACCGTCAGGATTCCATCGCCGTCAAGGCCCTGGATGAGGTGTCGGTCGCGATCGAGGCCGGGGAGTTCACAACCTTGGTGGGCCCGTCTGGATCGGGTAAAACCACGCTATTGAATCAGATTGGAGCCCTGGACGAGCCGGATAGCGGGCGTATTCAGGTGGCGGGTGAAGAAATCACCGGGCTTAGCCGAAAGAAGCGGACCCTTCTGCGGCTGTGGAAGGTTGGCTTTGTATTTCAGGAATACAACCTGATTGGCGTGCTGTCGGCTCAGGAGAACGTCGAGTATGTGCTGATGCTGCGCGGAGTGCCGTTTCGGGAGCGCCGTGCCGAGGCCCGGCGTATTCTGGTGGAGGTCGGCCTGCAAGGGCTGGAGCGGCGCCTGCCCCATGAACTGTCTGGCGGCCAGCAACAGCGTGTTGCGGTGGCCCGGGCGATTGTCAGCAAGCCCGCGATTGTCCTGGCCGACGAGCCCACGGCCAATCTCGATTCCACGACCGGCGCGGCGCTACTGGACTTGATGCGTAAGCTCAATGCCGAGCATGGCATTACCTTTGTCTTCTCCACCCATGACCCGATGGTGATGGAACGCGCGCGGCGGGTAATCCATCTCCGCGATGGCCGCGTCGAGCGTGAGGAAATACGGTCGTGATGGCGTGGCTACGTCTGGCTTTTGGCAACCTTCGGGTCAATCGTCGGCGTACGGCCATCACACTGTTGTCGGTGGCCGTCGGTGTCGGTGGGCTAGTGTTTCTCTGGGCATTCATTGATGGCATCAACGCCCAGATGATCAACAACATGACGGGCTATGTGACCGGCGACCTGAAGGTACATCAGCGGGGCTTTCACGATGACAGGGAGATGAACATTGCCCTGGCCGAGCGCTGGAATCTCACAGAGGAGGTATCGGCCGTAGCCGGTGTGGCGGCAACCACCCCCCGGGTGACGGGCCATGCCCTGGCCAGCC
Source organism: Marinobacter sp. DSM 26671 (assembly GCF_900112835.1). Lineage (NCBI taxonomy): Bacteria > Pseudomonadati > Pseudomonadota > Gammaproteobacteria > Pseudomonadales > Marinobacteraceae > Marinobacter > Marinobacter sp. DSM 26671. The sequence continues at coordinate 24,411 of NZ_FONF01000020.1, forward strand.
GTGAAGACCAGTCACGGGCATTACAGGTGATGGGCGTCGACAGCGCGACGGAATCACGGGTCACCCGGCTTGACCGGTCGATTGTCCGTGGTCGCTACCTGGAACGCGGCAATGAAATTCTTGTTGGCGTCGATGCCGCCGGTGCCCTGGATGTCTCCCCGGGCGACGAGCTGGTACTGGTGGTGCAGGCGTCGGACGGCTCTATTGGCGCCGACCGGTTCGAAGTGGTGGGCGTATTCGAGACCGGTATCAAGCGTATTGATGGCTTCGTGGCCCAGATGCCCCTGGCGGCCGCTCAGTCGCTGTATGCCTTTCAGGGGCGGTTTACCGAGATCGCGGCCCGCGTGCAGGATGCTGACCGGCTCGACGAGGTGGTCGGTACTGTCGGGAATCAGTTGCGCGATCGAAACGTGGAAGTGCTGGGCTGGCCGGCGCTGATGCCATCGCTGGTGCAGATGGTTGCCTTTCACGACGCCGTCGCCTACATCGTGATCTTCGTGGTGTTTGTGGTGGTGGCGGCCGGTATCGTTAACACCATTCTGATGTCGGTACTGGAGCGTGGCCGCGAATTCGGTGTAATGATGGCGTTGGGCACACCCAGCAGTCGCATCGTCTGGCTGGTGCTTCTCGAAACAACGGTTCTGGCCGGTCTCGGCTACCTGTTGGGGTTGGTACTTGGGTTGTCGGTGACCGGCTATTTCAGTAGCAATGGGCTGGATTTCAGCGCCTACATCAAGGCCATGGATACCATGCCGGGGCTCAGTGGCATCGTTTATCCCACCATCGAAGCTCAGCGCCTGGTTGTGATTGGCATTGTGGTGGTGTCGGTAGCCCTGCTGGCGGCCGCCCTCCCGGCCTGGAACGCGGGTCGCAACAGCCCGCTGGAGGCGATGGGCGCACGGCGAACTATGATCAACCGTATCCGCCGGATCCACTGGCAGGTGACGTCTGATCATCGGCTGCTGATTTTTGCACAAATGGCACTCCGTTCGGTATTCCGAAACCCGCGACGGTCGATGATTACCGCCTCGGCCACTGCATTCGGGCTGGCGGCCTATCTATTCCTGTACGCCTTCGCCGATGGTTTCTTCGAGCAGATGATCCAGAACTCGACCCAGCAGCTCAGCGGGCATGTGCAGGTGATGGCAAAGGGTCACGACGTGGATCTGTCGCCAGATTTACGTATTGCCGACAATCGAACCTTGCAACAGCGATTGCAGGAGCATCCTGAGGTTGAGGCGGCCGCGCCCAGGGTATTGCTGCGTGCCATGGTGGCCAACCCCGGGGAGAGCCTGCCGGTGGAGCTGGTGGGTATTGCACCGGAGCAGGAAAGGGCGGTTACCGAGCTTTCCGGGTACATGGAGCAGGGCACTTACGTTCAATCCGGGGAGACGGGCATTGTCATTGGCCAGAAGCTGGCTGAGGAGCTGGGCGCCCGGCTGGGGGACAAGCTGGTCATTACGGTCCAGCAGGCTGGCGGAGATCTTGCCTCCAGTGCCCAGGCCATCCGCGGTATCTATCGCACTGGCAGTGACCTGTTCGACACCGAGTATGTCTTCACCGATATCAACGCCGCCCGCCGCCTGGGTGGCCTGCTGGAAGATGAAGTTTCACGGATCGTATTGAGGCTTTCAGATCGGGCGAAGAGTGCCGGCCTGGCGCGAATCCTGAATCAGTCGCCGCTTCTGACCAACGACGGACTGGTGGCCCAGGGCTGGGAAAGCCTGCTTCCGGTGGTGGTGCAGATGGTGGAAATGAGCCAGGTGGATTTCTATCTCATATTGTCGGTGGTTTTTGTGGTGGTCGCCATCGGTGTCATGAACACCATGGTTATGTCAGTGATGGAGCGTACCCCGGAACTGGGCGTAATGCTGGCACTGGGCACCAGAGGGTTGCAGCTGCAACTGACTATTCTGTTTGAGGCGTTCTTCCTGGCAATACTGGGAATGCTGGTAGGAACCGTGGTTGGCGGACTGCTTGTTGTCTGGCTTGGCACTACCGGCATTGATCTGTCCTCGATCAGCGGCGCTCTGGAAGCCATCCCCGGTATCACTGACCGTATCTATCCGGTGCTGATTTTCGATCATGTCTGGCTTCCCAGCGTGCTGTTGTTCTTGTGTTCGGTGCTGGTGGCTCTGTACCCGGCCTGGCGGGCCTCGCGACTGGATCCGGTGGAGGCGATCCGGCATGGTTAGGCGATCTCCACTGATGCTGGTCGCGATGGCCTGGCTGGTGCTGTCTTCAAATGCTGAGGCGGAGTTCAGCCACTCGGGGTCGCTCAAGAATCTGAGCGTTGGCTCGCGCTCATTGATTGACGACAATCGCTACTTATCGAACCTTACCCGCCTGCGTATTGAGCCCCGTTACCGCTATCGGGATTGGGTTGTGGATGCGGCCTACGACCTGGAACTGGTGACAGGCAGTTTTCTGGACAGCCCGGAGTTTGCCCTGCTCAGGGATGCTCCCGATCCACGCTACTGGGATCTTCAGGGCAATGTGCATGAATCAGGGGATTTGTTGGCGCGCCATCAACTGTACCGTGGCACGATCCAGTGGCGCTCGCCGGCCGGTGATTTCCGGTTCGGCCGCCAACAGGTGAATTGGTCCACGGCGCTCATCTGGAACCCCATGGACATTCTCAATCCTGTCAGCCCACTGCAACTGGAGCCGGATGAACGCATTGGCGTGGACGCGCTGTTATGGGACAGAGCCTGGGGTGCAACGGGCCGGATCAGCGCCGTGCATGCGCCGCAACACGGGGACCAGAATGCCAGCACGGCGGCACGGGCCAAGCGCTTCGTTGCCGGGGTCGATGCCGGCGTGATGATGGGCGAGTTCGCCGACGTCACCAAAGCGGGTGTCAGCGGCGGTGGCTCCGTGGCTGGCACCGGTTGGCGCACAGAACTCGTCTGGAGCAAGCCAGACGCGGGAGACAGTTACTGGCAGGGAGTCGCGGATCTGAACTGGGCGTTTCGCAACGGGCTCAATCTGGCCGTTGAATATTTTTATAACGGTAAGCCGGTATCGCCGGGAACGACAGGCCTGGCCAATCTTGTGTCCGCACGGCCCCTGTATGCCGGTCGTCATTATGCCGGACTACTGGTATGGCAGGATATCAACCCGTTCTGGCAGTACCGGGTGGTGACCATCCGTAATGCCGATGATGCAAGTTGGGTATTTTACCCGAGATCCACATGGATGCTGCCACTGAGCCAGGAGATGTACTTCACAGCCGGAGCCCAATGGTTCGGGGGTGACGAGGATAGCGAGTATGGGAGACTGAAATCGCTCGGGCTAATGGAGATTGAATGGTTTTTCTAAAGGATTTGTTGAAAGTGTCATGGGTCTACGAATAACTGAGTTGGGGTCCATTCATCTGAAAGGCGCAACTCCTTCGATGGACGAACTTTTGTTTAATTAAGTGTCGTTTCTGAGTGGAAGTTTAGTCTTTCATATATGCTGTGAGAGAAATTCTGAAAATTCAGGTTCAGTTCAGGTACTATTAATGATTTCATGATTACACCTCCTGTTGGTTGATGGTTTCATTAAATCATCAGTTCCTGAAATCTGACTGAAAAAAGCAAAAAAAGTTTATTAACGATGCGATAAGTTCTATTGGTGATAAAAATAATTGAGTCAGGTCAAAATAATATCCATGCGCCCTTAATTTCAGCTTCGTTTCAGTTTTTAAATCTAATATAGGCGCTCTTACATGCCTTCTACGGAGATCCTACGTTGTTCATCCGCCCCCTTTTCACTAAGCAAGCCATTTTGGGTGTGTTGCTGTTTAGCAGCATTTCCGGGTGGGCTCAGCCAAGGCTGGAGCTCCAGAGTGTCATCGAAACAGCAACTGAAAACGATCCCTGGCTGGGCCAGAGCTCTTACAAACAAGATGCGCTGATGGAAGAGTCTGTTGCTGAGGGCGCGCTTCCCGATCCCCGGGTAATGATCGGCGCGGCAAATCTGCCTCTGGATACTTTTGATACCGGGCAAGAGCCCATGACCCAGGGCACGATTGGCATTACACAGCGAATTCCTCGTGGAGACAGCCGCCGCTTGGCTAGCGCAAAGAAAGAAGAACTGGCCGGTGTACAGCCTTACCTCCGACAGAATCGTCGTGCGCAGGTCACCGAAACGGCGACCCACCTATGGCTCGATCTTTGGAAAGCCCAGGAAAGCATCCGCCTCATTGAACAGAACCGGGGGCTGTTCGAGCAATTGGCGGATGTTGCGGAAGCTGGATATACCTCCGCGACAATGGGCTCCAGACAACAAGATGTTATTCGTGCTTCGCTGGAATTGACTCGGCTTGAAGATCGGCTGACCGCTTTGCATACTCAGTTGGCTTCCAGCAGAGAAGCTCTAGGGGAATGGATCGGTTCCAGGCGGGCCCAGCTCTCGGTCGCCGAAAACATTCCTCCTCTGTTATTGGCAGATGTTTCCAGCAGCTGGCCGGAGACCAGTGTGGAGTCTGTCATCCGTCACCCGTCGGTTCGCGCCACAGATCAACTGATTGATGTACAGGACATTGACGTAGACCTTGCCAGGGAAGCCTACAAACCAGAGTGGTCGGTCTTCGCACAATATGGTTACCGTGACCGAGCTCCGAACGGCCAGGACAGGGCAGACCTGTTTTCTATTGGTATCGGTTTTGACCTGCCCATATTCACAGGAAACCGGCAAGACCGACGGCTCAACGCGTCTGCAGCCAGACTGGAAGCCGAAAAAACGGATCGGGTTCTGAGAATCCGATCGCTCCAGGCGAAGGCGCGCTCGGCGTTGGCCCGCATTGAGCGATTGGATGATCGGATTGACTTGTATCAGCAAACTCTTCTTCCGCAGATGGAAGAGCAGGCCGATGCCTCGCTGACCGCCTATAACAATGACGACGGTGATTTTGCTGAGGCGGTACGCGCAAGGATCTCCGAACTCAATGCCGAGGTCGAATTGATCCAGATGATGGCCGAGCGGGCCAAAACTCTGGCAAGTTTCCGTTATTTGACCACGGAAGCCTCAAACATTCCCTCCTTTTCAATGACCGATTTGCAGGATTGATCATCATGGCTAATTTCATTCGTCCATTGGGCTTTATAGTGCTCGGCGGGATCGCTGGCGTCGGTGCCGCCTATTGGCTGGCACCGGGAATGGTTTCAGATCCAACCGTAGATGGGGTCGGTAACGAGGAAAAGGAGCCGCTCTACTGGGTGGCGCCCATGGACCCTAATTTTAAAAGCGACAAACCCGGGAAATCACCTATGGGGATGGACCTGATTCCAGTGTTTGAGGATGCCGGGTCAGCTGACGACCCGGCCGGTACCGTTCGTATTTCGCCTGCCGTGGTCAACAACCTGGGAGTTCGCACCGAGCCCGTCATCCAGGGACGCTTGCCGAACACCATCACTACTGTGGGCTACGTCCAATATAACGAAGATGAGATGGCCCACGTGCATCCCAGAGTAGAGGGCTGGATCGAAGCGCTCTACGTGAAAGCTGAGGGGGAACCAGTCGAAAAAGGCAAGCCTCTGTATACCCTCTATTCACCCACATTGGTCAATGCTCAGGAGGAGTTGCTCCTGGCACTGAACCGGGGGAATCAGCGACTGATCAATGCCGCTGAGGAACGGTTGGCTGCTCTGAATGTGCCGGCTAGCCTGATACGGCAGCTGCGCCAGACAAGAAACATACAGAGAACGATGACCGTATACGCCCCAAGCTCGGGCGTTATCGACAATCTGAACGTTCGCGAGGGCATGTTCATAAAGCCCGGAGACCGGGTTTTGTCGATTGCTGCACTGGATGAAGTCTGGGTGATTGGCGAGGTATTTGAAAGCCAGCTCTCGGCCGTGGAGGGCGATAGCCGGGTGATGATGACCCTGGATTACATGCCCGGGCGCCAGTGGCGCGGAAAAGTGGACTATGTGTATCCCGAGGTTAATCCGGAAACCCGGACGGCCCGGGTCCGGATGCGGTTTGACAATTCCGACGGAGCTTTGCTGCCCGGCATGTTTGCTCGCCTGGAGGTCCAGGGGGATCGTGGGCAAAGACGCCTGTTGGTGCCGCGTGAATCGATCATCCGCACTGGACAAAGCGACCGTCTGGTGGTGGCGCTGGAACAGGGTGCCTTCAAGTCCGTTAACGTCACTGTGGGGCGGATTGGCGATAAGTACGCGGAAATACTGGGGGGGATTGAGCCTGGGGAAACTGTGGTGACGTCTGCGCAGTTCCTGATCGACTCCGAGTCCAGCAAGACTTCGGATTTCCAGCGAATGTCGGCATCAGGCAGCAACGCCATGGATTCACAGATGGATCATTCGGGGCACGTCATGGATCCGGAGAAAGCGGAGCCCAAAAGCGAACCTGAGGCGATGGACCATAGTTCCATGAATCATGGCGGAGGCGAATCATGATCGCTGCCATCATTCACTGGTCTGTTCGTAATCGATTTCTGGTATTGCTGGCCACCTTGCTTATTACAGGGCTTGGCCTCTACTCGCTGAGCAAGACGCCGGTAGATGCGCTGCCGGATCTTTCGGATGTGCAGGTCATTATCAAAACCAGCTTTCCGGGCCAGGCACCACAAGTGGTGGAAGACCAGGTGACCTATCCACTGACCACCGCCATGCTGTCGGTGCCGGGTGCCAAGACGGTCCGGGGTTACTCCTTCTTTGGGGACTCCTACGTTTATGTGATCTTCGATGAAGACACCGACATGTACTGGGCTCGCTCCCGGGTGCTGGAGTACCTGTCCCAGGTGGCCCCGAGCCTTCCAGACTCGGCCCGCCCGCAACTGGGGCCGGACGCAACCGGGGTTGGCTGGGTTTACCTCTACGCTCTGGTGGATCGCACCGGGAACAACGATCTGAGCCAGCTGCGCAGCCTGCAGGACTGGTTTCTGAAATACGAACTCCAAACAGTGCCAGGCGTGTCCGAAGTGGCCGCGCTTGGTGGCATGGTGAAGCAGTATCAGGTCAAGGTCAGCCCGGAAAAGCTCAGGGCGTTGGGAATTCCCCTGGCTCATGTCCAGAACGCCATCAAGAGGGGCAATCAGGAAGTGGGCGCCTCGGTCATCGAGATGGCCGAGGCGGAATACATGGTGCGCACGTCCGGCTACATCCAGTCCCGTGAGGACCTGCTGTCGATTCCGTTGGGGCTCGATGACAACGGCACCCCCGTGCTCCTGAAAGACGTGGCCACTGTTGAGATTGGGCCGCAGATGCGGCGCGGGGTGGCTGAGCTGAATGGCGAAGGCGAGACCGTCGGTGGCATAGTAGTGATGCGCTTCGGTGAAAACGCCCAGGCAACCATCAATGGCGTGAAGGCGAAACTGGAGGAACTGAAATCCAGTTTGCCGGAAGGTGTCGAGGTGGTAACGGTTTATGATCGCTCCGGTCTGATTGAGCGGGCGGTGAATAATCTCGGGTTCAAGCTGCTTGAAGAGTTTCTGGTGGTGGGCCTGGTGTGCATCATCTTTTTGTTCCACGTTCGCTCGTCGTTGGTGGCGATTCTCAGCCTGCCGGTTGGCATTCTGGCGGCCTTTATTGTCATGTACTGGCAGGGAATCAACGCCAATATTATGTCCCTCGGGGGGATTGCGATTGCGATCGGGGCGATGATCGATGGCGCCATCGTCATGATCGAGAACATGCACAAACATATGGAGCGGACCCCGTTAACCCCTGAGAACCGATGGGAGGTCGTGGCCAGATCGGCCTCCGAGGTCGGGCCAGCCCTGTTTTTTTCGCTCCTGATCATCACCGTCAGTTTTGTGCCGGTATTTGCGCTGGAAGCGCAGGAAGGCCGGATGTTTGCACCGCTGGCTTTCACGAAGACCTACGCCATGGCAGCCAGTGCGGCCCTGGCGGTGACGCTGGTTCCCGTGCTCATGGGCTATTTCATTCGCGGCAAAGTGCTGCCGGAACACAAGAATCCCGTGAATCGTCTGCTGGTCGGTGCCTATCTGCCGGCGCTGAAGCTCGTCCTTCGATTCCCGAAAAGTACGGTTATGGCCGCACTGCTTGCACTGGCTGTGGGCCTGTGGCCGGCCACCAAAATCGGGAGTGAATTCATTCCTCCGCTGGATGAGGGCGACCTGATGTACATGCCAACCACCTACCCGGGTATTTCAATTGGCAAGGCCCGGCAGCTGCTGCAGCAAACCGACAAACTGATTGCCACGGTACCGGAAGTAAAAACGGTATTCGGCAAAGTCGGGCGGGCGGATACCGCGACCGATCCAGCACCGTTGACGATGATCGAGACATTTATCCAGTTAAAGCCCAGGGATGAATGGCGGGAAGGGATGACGACGGAAAAGCTCAAGCAGGAGCTCAATACCCTGATCCGTTTCCCGGGGGTAACTAACGCCTGGGTCATGCCCATCATAACCCGCATCGATATGCTGGCGACGGGTATTAAAACGCCAGTCGGTATCAAAGTGGCAGGTCCGGATCTTGCCATTATCCAGGACATTGGCAAACGGCTTGAGGAAATCATCGTTGATATTCCCGGCACCGCCTCTGTTTATTCAGAGCGGGTTGCCGGTGGTCGATACATCAAGGCGGATATCGATCGCGAGCGAGCAGCCCGCTACGGACTGAACATAGCGGATGTTCAGCAGATTGTTGCTTCGGCGATCGGCGGTATTAATGTATCACGGACGATCGAAGGGCTTGAGCGCTACCCGGTCAATCTGCGCTATCCCCAGGACTACCGGGATTCCCCAGAGAAGCTCGAGCAGTTGCCAATCGTTACGTCAACGGGGCAACGGATTGCGCTGGCCGACGTCGCCGATATTCGGGTTGAAGACGGTCCTCCCGCCATCAAAAGTGAAAACGCCCGCCTCAATGGCTGGACCTTCGTGGATATTGAAGGGGTCGATGTCGGCACTTATGTGGAGCAGGCCATGGCCACCGTGAACAAGGAACTTGACCTGCCTGCGGGCTATTCGGTTACCTGGTCTGGCCAGTATGAGTACATGCTGCGTGCCAAGGAAAAGCTCACCTACGTGGTGCCGCTGACGCTGGCGATTATCGTCATTCTGCTGTTCCTGAACTTCCGCCGTTTTGCGGAAGTGGGCATCATCATGGGTACGCTGCCGTTTGCCATGATTGGCGCAATCTGGCTGATGTATCTGCTGGGCTATAACTTTTCGGTTGCGGTCGGTGTAGGCTTCATTGCGCTGGCCGGCGTTGCCGTGGAGATTGGTGTGATCATGCTGGTGTATCTGAACCAGTCTTACGAGGAAATGTTGCAAACCTGTAAGGAGAAGGGGGCGACTCCAAGACGCGAGACGTTGCGCCATGCCGTGCTTCATGGTGCCGGATTGCGCGTGCGGCCTATAATGATGACTGCTGCTGCTATTATCGGAGGTTTGGTGCCTATCATGGTTGGCACTGGTACCGGCTCCGAAGTCATGGGGCGCATAGCTGCACCAATGGTCGGTGGGATGATATCTGCTGTGATTTTGGCGCTGTTGGTGATACCGGTAGGTTACTATCTCTGGAAATGCAGGAGTTTTTCCGAAGCGTAAAGAAAGTTAGACCTCGCCATATTGCTTTCGAGATTCTGGCGAGGTCTGATGATGCATTGGTGTCTGGGTAATGTTGTTATAAAGCAAGAGCCTGGGTATTGTCCCAGGCAGATATTCTGGCATCATATTGCTTGGGGAGGTTTCCGGCCCTCTAAAAGGCCGAGAACAACAGCGATGAGGTAGGCAAACTTGATGGCGCTCAATCATGTCTTGCATGAAGTCCTCGTGCCTTTGTGATTCGCCATTCGTTTGGATTCTGCATGATAAGGTATGTTACGTAGCGCGTCTGTTAACCATGCCCATAGGTATGAGCTCCCTCGTGCTTGTAGTCAGGGTGTTCAAATTCCAGTGTTGAATGAGTTATGTTGAATTCTTTCACCAGAGCCTGTTTTATCCTGTCCTTGATTTTCTCAAGTTCATTCCATGTACTTATTTCGACAACCACACGGGCGTCGAGCGAGGCATCATGCTCACCCACCTGCCAAAAATGTACGGGGTGAAGTCGATAACTCCTTCTAAGTCTGATACTGCCCCAATGACGGAATCTGTGCCGATATCCTCGGGACTCCCCAGCATGAGTGTTCTGATGGTCCCGCCAATTTCTGTCAGGTCCAGGTAGAGAATATAGCTGGCCATGCCAATGGTGATTGCGGAATCAACCCAGCGCATGTCGTAGAGCAAGATAAGAGCTCCGCCTATAACACTGCTATTGACGCAAACGCATCAGACAAGTTGTGTAAAACAACGCATGAATATTAACGCTGCCCTTCTGCATTGAGTAGGTCAGCAGCGCGCTCAACGCGTCCATTATCAGTGCAACAATGTAAGTCAGACTACCCAACACCCCTTGAGTTCCAGCGGATCTGGGAACCGCATGACACCCTCGTATATCAGGTAGGGCCCTATCATGATCAAGGTGGTGTATTTAACAGCGCAACACCTACCTTTATTCGCCCGTAGCCGAAGGTCAGCTTTTATTCAGCCGGGCGACGCGCAATCTTACGGGCCGCGAACGCGATAATCAGCGATGCCATGTCCCAGAAGTTATGTATAGCATCGGCAATCAGCGCCAAGCTGCCGGCAAAGTCCTTTCCGCGATCTGGACGAGAGTCAGGATGCCGTTTGCCCAGATGACTACTGCAACCCGTTTATGCTTGGTTTCAGGGGGAATGTGAAATAGCTGTATACTGAAAAAGTGTGCTTTCCCTCATATAGGTTTCGAAGTAATGCGGGAAGAAGCGTTAATTGGTTGCTTCCAATGTTCGCATTGCGACCAAAGGTTTCGACAACAAGGCGTTTTGGATTCATAGATAACGCGGAGTGGCTGTGCCTTGGAGATGGTGAGGTGGAAACCGTGCAATGGTCTTTTTACTGAGTGATATAGCAGCGGCCTAAAGTGACTGGGCTCCAGCAAGGCACAATTTGGGCACAGGCAAATAAAAAAGGCCTGCGTTTTCACGCAAGCCTTTGAAAATAATGGCGCGCCCGATAGGATTCGAACCTATGACCTTTGCCTCCGGAGGGCAACGCTCTATCCAGCTGAGCTACGGGCGCTTCGAGCTCGACGATGACTCGCCGATTTCGAGTGCGCAATCTTACGTGCGTAGCGGGTGTCTGTCCAGCCCCCGGCGGCAAGTCCTGACCTCAGTTCTGGGGTAGTCGCTGCTCGGGGGTAATCGATACCAGATTGTTGTCATTGCTGAAGGTGACCTCGCCATCCTGGATGGTCACCTGGAAGCTCATGGACCGGTCCGCGAGCGCTGCCAGGGCCTCAGTGCTGTCGCCGGGTAGGTGAACAATGGTGAGGTTGTCGAAACGTTCCAGCTTGCCGTGATGTTTGTCCCACCAGACTGGGAATGCGCGATCGCCATAGGTGTAGAGGATCACTTTCCCGGCGCGGTTGCAGGCCTTCCTTATTCGGTCTTCTTCTGGCAGGCCAAGCTCGATCCATAATTCAATTTCGCCGGTCAGGTCTTTCTGCCACAGCTCTGGCTCATCATCGGTGCTCAGGCCTTTGGTAAATTCGAGGGTGTCGCCGGCGTTCAGGGCAAAGGCAAGCAGCCGGATCATCACGCGCAGGTCCGTTTCCGACGGATGCTGGGCGATGGTCAATTGATGATCCGCGTAGTAGTGACGGTCCATGTCGGCGATGTTGAGCGTCGCCTTGAGGATGGTTGCTTTGAGCGCCATGGGCTTCCTGCATTGGTATCGGGATAGGGGTTTGGGCTAGTGTAATGCAATTCTTTCCCGGGTGAGTGTAAGCGCATGCCGATGTTGCGTGGTTTTCTGGTTCTGGTGCTGTTTTTTATTCTTGGCGAGTCTGTGCGCCTGCTTCTGGCGTTGCCGGTGAGTGGCGGCGTGCTGGGGATGGTGGTCATTACCTTCACGCTGATGCTTAAAGGCAACGTGAGTGATGATCTTGCTCGGGCCAGCCAGGGGCTGATATCGGTGCTGGTGCTCTTGATCATGCCGGGGGTGGTGGGTGTGTTTTTCACGGCGAACCAGTTCTCCGGGCAGTGGCTGGCGGTTGCGGCGGCATTGCTGGTGGGCACCTTTCTCAGTGTGCTGACGACGTTGTTGTTGATGAAAGCGGTGACGAAAAGAGGCGTTAGCGATGGTGAGTGAGCTACTCGCGCGCTTCCAGGCCCTGCCGGAGTCGCTTGCCGCCACCCCGATTCTTGCGATCGGTTTGACCCTCGGTGCCTTCTTTGCCGGCAACTGGCTGTTCTCCCGCATTGGCCGGCCTATCTGGCTGCCGCCGGTTGTTTTGTCTGCGTGTCTTTTATCTGGCTTCATCGCGTTGGCGGTGGATTACCAGGATTACCAACAGGGCGCGCGGTGGCTGACGGTGTTGCTGGGGCCTGCCACCGTCGCACTCGGGATTCCCTTGTACCAGCAGATGCACCATATCCGTGCCATGTGGCGCCCGATTGTGGTCACGCTGCCGATTGCCGCCACCATGGCGGCGGTTTACGCCGTGGTGATTGGCTGGGCTCTGGGGGCCACACCGGAGGTCCTGGCATCGCTGGCGCCCAAGTCGGTTACTGCGCCTATCGCCATCGGTATTACCGAGCAGTTGGGCGGTTCGGTGCCCCTGATGATGGGCGGGCTCCTGATCACGGGCGTGGTGGCAACCCTCTTCGTAGACCTGCTCGCGCGGCTTTTGCCTGTTGACGACGAACGGATTCTGGGCTTTGCCCTGGGGCTGAATGGCCATGCCATCGGAACCGCCAGGGCGTTTGAAATCAGCCATAGCGCCGGCGCGTTTGCGTCTCTGGGAATGGGACTTACCGGTGTGTTTACTGCCCTGATCCTGCCTCTGGTTTTCCGGCTGTAAGTCTGCGCCAAATCAGGTCATTCACCTGGCGTATAGCCCCATGTCGCAATTTCGATTGCCCTAAGTGTTTTCCGAGACTAGCTTGTTGGCCAGGCATTCGGCGCCGTTCTGCGCCGATGTTCCGTGAAAATTCCTAAAACAGCGACGGAAAACGCGATGAAAAAACTGATTGCAGCATTTGTCGGTTCCATGGCCCTGGCGGCGGCGCCGGTAGCCCTGTCTGCCGAGGCGACCAAGGAACTGAAGATGGCGTACGACGCCGACCCCGTGACCCTCGACATTCATGAGCAGCTGTCTGGTGGCATTCTCCAGCTGTCTCATATGACCTTTGATCCGCTGTTGCGCTGGACCAAGGATCTTGGTTTCGAGCCGCGCCTGGCAGAGAGCTGGACCCGGGTTGATGAAAACACCATGCGCTTCAAACTCCGTTAGGGCGTGAAGTTCCATTCCGGCAACGAGCTGACGACCGCGGATGTGAAGTTCACTTTCGACCGCCTGAAGCAGAGCCAGGATTTCAAGGCCATCTTCAAGCCCTTCAGCGGCATCAACATCATCGATGATTACACCTTCGAGCTGGTCACCAGTGAGCCCTATCCGCTGCTGCTGAACACCGCCACCTATATCTTCCCGTTCGACAGCGAGTTCTACAGCGGCCAGACCGAAGACGGCAAAGACAAGAGCGCCATCCTCAAACATGGCAACTCGTTCGCATCCGAGAATCTGTCGGGCACCGGCCCTTACACCGTGACCGAACGCAAGCAGGGTGTCCGCGTCGAGTTCGAGCGCTTCGACGACTACTGGGATACCGAGTCCCCGGGTAACGTCGGCAAGATCGTGCTGACTCCGATCAAAGAGAACAACACCCGGGTTTCTGCGCTGCTGTCCGGTGGTGTCGACTTTATCGCCCCGGTTCCGCCCAATGATCTGGAGCGGATCCGCAACGACAAGAACGCCAACCTGGTCACCATGAGTGGCACCCGCATCATCCTGTTCCACATGAACCAGGAGCGAGTGGAAGCCTTCAAGAACCCGAAGGTTCGCCAGGCGATTGCCTATGCCATCAACCAGGAAGGCATTGCCGCCAAGATCATGAAAGGCTTCGCCACCCCTGCTGCCCAGATGTCGCCTGAAGGCTACCAGGGCTATAACGAGTCCCTGACACCGCGCTTCGATGTGGCCAAGGCCCAGGAGCTGATGAAGGAAGCCGGTTACGAGGACGGTTTCACAATCACCATGATGGCGCCGAACAACCGCTACGTGAACGACGACAAGATCGCTCAGGCAGTGGCTGCCATGCTGGCGCGCATCAACATCAAGGTGGATCTGAAAACCCTGCCAAAGGCCCAGTACTGGCCGGAGTATGACAACCGCGCCGCTGACATGATGATGATCGGCTGGCACGCGGATACCGAGGACTCCGCCAACTTCTACGAGTTCCTGACCTTCTGCCCGGATGCCGACACTGGCGCTGGCCAGTACAACGCCGGTAACTACTGCAACCGGGAAATCGACGCCCTGGTACAGAAGGCCAACGTCGAGACCGACCTGGACAAGCGTGCCGCCATGCTGCAGGAAGTGGAACAGCGTCTGTACGATGATGCCGCCTTTGTTCCGCTGCACTGGCAGGACCTGGCCTGGGCCTCCAAGAAGAACGTGAATATTGAGCCGGTGCTCAATGTCATGAACTTCCCGTACCTGGGTGATCTGGTTGTTGAGTAACTGCCTTTGATGGCCGGCCGGCGCTGGAGTGATCCGGCGCCGGCCTTTTGTTTGCAAGCCTTATCCGGAAGCTTTCCATGTTAGCGTTTTTGGTTCAGCGGATTTCCCAGGCGTTTCTGGTCATGTTTGTGATCAGCGTGATTGCCTTTGCCATTCAGGATGGCCTCGGGGACCCGCTTCAGGAAATGGTGGGGATGTCCGTCTCCGAAGAGGAGAGGGAAGCCATTCGAGAGGAGCTTGGCCTGAACGACCCGATGGTGGTGCAGTACCTGCGGTTTGCAGGCAATGCGCTCCAGGGCGACCTGGGCAACTCCTATTTCTACAGCAAGCCGACCCTGGAAGTGATCGCCGAGCACCTGCCGGCGACGCTGGAGCTGGTCATCGGTGCCAGTCTGATTATTGTGTTTCTTTCCGTGCCGATTGGTGTCTATGCCGCTATCCGGCCCCAGGCATGGTTATCCAAATTCTTTATGGGCGTCAGTACCGTGGGTATTTCCATCCCGGTGTTCCTGACGGCCATTGTGCTGATTCAGCTGTTCTCCATTGGTGTGACGGTGAACTGGTTTCCGTCCGATACCGGGTGGGGGCAGTGGCTGAACGACTTCTTTTCCACTGAGGGCGGCCTGCCCTCTTACGGGCGTGGTGATGAGCTGACTCACCTGTTCGGCACCTGGGAATCGGGCTTCTTCACCGGTACCGGTCTGATGCACCTGATCCTACCGTCGGTGTCGCTGGCCTCGATCATGCTGCCGCTGTTTATCCGGCTGATCCGGGCCGAGATGATGGAAGTGCTGCAGAGCGACTATGTGCGTTACGCCCGGGCCAAGGGCCTGAGCGCCGGCCGCATCAACTTCCTGCACGCACTCAAGAACACCATGCTTCCGGTGATCACCGTGGGTGGCGTGCAGATCGGCATTATGGTGGCGTACACCATCCTTACGGAAACCGTGTTCCAGTGGCCGGGCGTGGGCCTGATGTTCCTGGAGGCCATTACCCGCAGTGACATTCCGCTGATCGTGGCTTACCTGATGGTGGTGGGCCTGATTTTCGTGGTTACCAATACCCTGGTGGATCTGATCTACGGTCTGGTGAATCCCACCGTCAAACTGACAGGAAAGAAAGCATGACAACGGCAACGGTTTCCCGCTGGTACCGCTTCCGCGAGTCCTTCTTCTGGTACAGCTTCAAGCGCGACAAGGTGGCGATTGTCAGCTTTGCCGTGCTGCTGCTGATGGTGCTGGCGGCGGTGTTCGCGCCCCTGCTGGCGCCCGCCGATCCCTACGATCTGGCGCAGATCAACATTATGAATTCTGAGCTGCCCCCGGTGGGCATGAGCGGAGCCGATCCGGCATTTCCTCTGGGCACCGACGCCCAGGGCCGGGATCTGCTGTCCACGATTCTTTACGGTACCCGGGTGTCCCTGATGATCGGTTTCGGGGCGGTGGTCCTGCAGGCGTTTCTGGGCATTCTGTTCGGTCTCCTCGCCGGCTACCTGGGTGGCAAGGTCGATGCGGTGCTGATGCGCATTGCCGATGTGCAGCTGTCCTTCTCCACTCTGATGGTTGCCATCATCGTGGGCGCAGTGTTCAAGGCCAGCTTCGGTAACCTGATGTTCGGTGAGATCGCCATTTACATGCTGATCTTCATCATCGGTGTTGCCGAGTGGCCCCAGATTGCCCGGACCGTTCGTGCTTCGGTGCTGGCGGAAAAGAAGAAGGAGTACGTGGATGCGGCCAAGGTGATGGGTTTCGGGACCCGTCGGATCATGTTCCGGCACATCCTGCCCAATACGCTGTCGCCCATCTTCGTTATCGCCACGGTCCAGATCGCCAACGCCATTATCTCCGAGGCGGCGCTGTCGTTCCTGGGGCTTGGCATGCCGGAGACCCAGCCGTCGCTGGGCTCGCTGATCAAATCCGGCTTTGACTACATCCAGAGCGGTTCCTGGTGGATCACCCTGATCCCGGGCCTGGTGCTGGTGGTGCTCGTGCTGGTCATCAACCTGTTGGGTGACTGGTTGCGGGATGTGATGAACCCACGGCTGTACAAGGGGTAACACCATGGCACTGTTGGAAGTAAAAGATCTTGATGTACGTTTTGCCGTGCGTGGTGGCGACCTGACAGCGCTGCGCGGCATCAGCTTCAGCCTGGACAAGGGCGAGCGCCTGGGCCTGGTGGGGGAGTCCGGTGCCGGCAAGTCGGTGGCTGCCTTTTCCATCCTGAACCTGATTGCCAAGCCGGGCTACATCGCCGGCGGACAGATCCTGTTCGAGGGCAGGGACCTCGCCGCCATGAGCGAGCGGGAGCTGCGCCGAATCCGTGGTAACCGTATCGCCATGATCTTCCAGGATCCGATGATGACCCTGAACCCGGTCCTCACCATCGGAACCCAGATGGTGGAGGCTCTCCTTGCCCATCGGAAAATCAGTAAAAAAGAAGCCCGTGCCATTGCTCTGGACCGGCTGCAGAAGGTGCAGATTCCTTCTCCGGAGAAGCGTCTCGATCAATACCCCCATGAGCTGTCCGGGGGCATGCGCCAGCGGGTGATCATTGCCATCGCCCTGCTGCTGGATCCGGAAATCATCATCGCGGATGAGCCCACGACGGCTCTGGATGTCACCATTCAGGCGGAAATCATGGATCTGCTACTGAACCTGTGCGAACAGGAGAACGTGGCGTTGATGCTGATTACCCACGATCTGGGCGTGGTTTCCCAGGTGACCCAGCGAATGCTGGTCATGTACTCCGGCCGGATTATCGAGCAGGGGCCGACCCGGGAAATTATCAACGATGCCCAGCACCCCTACACCCAGGGGCTGATCAACGCGCTGCCCCAGATGGGCGAGCCCGGCGAGCGGCTGTTCCAGATTCCCGGCTCCATGCCATCGTTGAAGAACGTGCCCTCCGGCTGTCCGTTCCATCCCCGCTGCAACTTCGCCACCGAGCAGTGCAAGCAGGCCATGCCGGAGTATGTGTGCTCGGGCAATGTGAATGTGGCCTGTTACGAAGTTGCCAACCTGATTGAACAGGAGAAACGCATGCAGGAGGCCGAATCATGACCTCCCCTCTGGTAAGTATCAGCGGTCTCGAGAAACGCTTTGACCTGTCCGGCAGCCTGCTGGAGCAGATCACCTTTGAGGGTGGACGCTTCCGCCGCAAACAGGAGGCTGTCCACGCCATCAACGGCGTGGACCTGGAAGTGCAGAAGGGCGAGGCCCTGTGCGTGGTGGGCGAATCCGGCTGTGGCAAGTCGACCGTGGCCCGAACCGTGATGGGGTTGCTCTCGCCCAGCGCCGGCGAGATTCACTACGACGGCCAGCGCATCGACAATTTGGAGCGCAAGGATTCACTGCCGTACCGGCGCAAGATGCAGATGATCTTCCAGAATCCCTATGCGTCCCTGAACCCGCGCATGACCATCCAGCAGACCCTGGAGGAGCCGATCCGGTTCCATCATCCGGACTGGTCCCCGGTGCAGGTGCGGGACAAGATCCATGAGGTGATGCATTCGGTGGGCATTGATCAGGACTGGGGCAACCGCTTCGGCCACGAATTCTCCGGTGGCCAGCGCCAGCGGATCGCCATTGCCCGGGCCCTGGCAGTTGATCCGGAGTTCATCGTGGCCGACGAGCCGATCTCGGCCCTGGACGTCTCGATCCAGGCCCAGGTGCTGAACCTTCTGATGGACGCCCAGGAAAGCAGGGGCTTGACCTACCTGTTTATTACCCACGATCTGGCGGTGGTGGAGCATTTCGGCACCCGGGTTGCCGTCATGTACCTTGGGCGGGTTTGTGAGCTGGCGGATACAAAAACGCTGTTTTCCGCGCCCCGACATCCCTACACCCAGGCGCTGTTGTCGGCTATTCCGAAACTGGAGGACGATCGCCCCAACCACATCCGCCTGAAAGGAGAGGTGCCCACGCCGGTGAACCTGCCGTCGGGCTGCGTGTTTCATGGGCGGTGCCCTTATGCCAACGAGCGATGCCGGCAGGAAGTGCCCCAGCTGATCACCACGGATGGCGGAACCCAGGTTGCGTGCCACGCGGTGGAAGAGGGCCGGTTGTAACGGCGCCGCTGCGATAGGCTATGATGCCAGCAGCAGAACTCGCATCGATACAACGACATACCCTCAGGGGACTCCATGGAAGTACGCTGGTTGGAAGATTTTCTGGCGCTGGCCCGAACGCGCCATTTCTCACGTGCTGCCGAGTTGCAGCACGTGAGCCAGCCTACGTTCAGCCGCCGGATCAAATTATTGGAAGAAGCCATGGGCAGCACGCTGGTCAACCGCCAGACGCTGCCGCTCTCGCTGACGCCCGCTGGCGAGATATTCCGGGAGCTGTGCGAGCGGATCACACGGGATGTCCGGGATACCCGCGATCGAATCAGCGCCCTTGAAGCCGAGGTGTCTGCCAGGATCAGTGTGGGTTCCACGCAGGGTCTGTTTTCGCACTTTTACCAGGGCTGGGCGAAAGACGCGGGCATTGCCGAGCGTTTGCAGCTGAACCTGAATGCCACCAGTTGGGTGGGGGAGCAGTTTCTGGAGGCGCTCGACAGTGACGAGTGTGATCTGGTGCTGTGCTATTGGCATCCCGATCTGCCCTGGGGCGGGAGGCTGACTGCCGATAGTTACGACTGGCTGGTGCTGGCTCGCGAATCCCTCGTTCCGGTCAGTGTTGCTGACGATCAGGGGCATCCGCGGTTTGCCTTGCCGGGCAGCCCGGAACAGCCGGTACCGCTGATCGCTTATCACAGTCGTGGTTTCCTGCAATCGGCGATTGAGGGCCATCTTGCCCGCAACAGGTTGACGGCCAATCTGTTACCCCTGAACGAGAACACCCAGTCCGCCAGCATCAAGGCGCTGGTGAAGCAGGGTTTCGGCATGGGCTGGTTGCCCCGGCGCATGATGGAAAAAAGCGAACAGTTCGGCAGTCTGGTGCGAGCCGGTGACGAAGGCTGGGATGTCCCCCTGGAAATTCGCCTGATCCGTCTCCGTGACACCCGGTCGGACGATCTTTTAACGCTCTGGAAAACACTGGAAGATGGCCATGCCTGATAATGCGCTGTTGTCGCTGCAGACCGATCACCTGAAAGAACTGCAGGCCCGATACGAATCGGCCCTGGCAGAGCATGGCTACGACAGCCTGCTGATTGCTTCCGGCGCCGCGCCTTACCGTTATGGAGATGACCAGGCCTGGCATTTCCAGGGTTATGGTCCGTTTCTGCACTGGACCGGGCTGGCCGGTCGCGAACACTGCTGGCTCTGGATCCGGGCCGGGCACAAGCCCGTGCTCTGGCTGTTCGAACCGGTCGACTTCTGGCACGCCAATTCGCCACTGGCGGAAGAGCCCTGGCAGCAATTCATCGAGGTTCGCAGCAGTGCCTCACCCGAGGCCCCGTTGCTGGATGATCCGGAAAGCCTTGCGGTGATCGGGGATCCTGCCCTGATATGGAATATTCCGGGTGAGAAAAACCCGGAGGCTCTGTTGAGGGATCTGGACGAGACCCGCGTGTGCAAAACGCCCTACGAAATCGAGTGTCTCGCGCAGGCGAACAGACTGGCTCTGGCAGGCCACGCGGCGGCCCGGGAGGCGTTCCTGGTCGGTGAGAGCGAGTTTGGCATCAATCTGGCCTACCAGCAGGCAACCGGTCAGCGGGAAGCCGAAGCGCCTTATCACAGCATTATCGGGCTGAACGAGCACGCCGGGACGTTGCACTACCAGTATTACGATACGCAGCCGCCAGGGCAGACCCGCAGCCTGCTGATCGATGCCGGGGTCCGTTTTCGGAGCTACTGCTCCGATATAACCCGCACCACGGCAGGCCCGGGAGAGTCCCACTTCGCGGCGCTGATCCACGGTCTCGACCGGCTTCAGGTCAGGCTCTGCGACATGGTCGCGCCCGGGGTGGACTACATCGACATTCATCGCAAGGCGCATCAGGGGCTTGCCGCCCTGCTGTCGGCGACTGGTCTGGTTATCGGCCTGGATGACGAGGACATCGTCGAAAAGGGCATCACCCGTGTGTTCTTCCCCCATGGCATCGGTCACTTCCTGGGCGTCCAGGTTCACGACGTAGCTGGAAAGCCCACGCCGCCTCCGGAAGATGCGCCATTTCTCCGTCTCACCCGCCGGCTTGAACCCGGTATGGTGGTAACCATCGAGCCGGGTCTCTATTTCATTCCGTCGCTGCTGGATCCACTGCTGGAAGGCGAGCTGGGGCGATATTTAAACCGGGAGCTGATTGGGCGGCTGAGAGGCTGCGGCGGAATCCGTATCGAGGACAACGTGGTGGTTACCGACGCAGGTTCGCGGAATCTGACCCGGGGGTTGTGAGTCTCGCAACACAAAAGTTGCACAAATTTAAGCCAGAAGGCTTGCATTTCGAGATGCCAATGACAATAATTATCACTAACTTTTATTGTCATTGGTGAGTCACTGCTATGTACGTATGTCTTTGCCACGGCGTAACCGACCGGGAAATTCGCGAAGCTGCCGATAACGGCGTGTCATCCATGCGCCAGCTTGGCAAAGAGCTGGGTGTCGGCACCCAGTGTGGACGCTGCGCCTGCACCGCCCGCGAAATCCTGCGCGAGAGCCGCACGCCCGACTACCTGGCCATGGCCAATATGCTCGCCCAGCCTGCCTGACCGGCACGATTGTCCGGTTCTATTTTTCTCCTGCGTCATAAGGGGCTATCCTAAGACACTGATCCATTCGGCCATCAGGGAGCCCGAGTATGAAAGGCGATAAAAAGGTCATCCAGCACTTGAACAAGGTCCTCGGCAACGAGCTGACCGCTATTAACCAGTACTTTCTCCATTCCCGCATGTACAAGGATTGGGGTATTACCAAGCTGGCCGCCAAGGAATACGAAGAATCCATCGACGAGATGAAGCATGCAGACCAGCTTATCGAGCGGATCCTGTTCCTCGAAGGCCTGCCCAATCTCCAGGATCTGAACAAATTGCTGATCGGCGAGAACGTCGAGGAAATGATCTCCTGCGATCTCAAACTGGAAGAAATTGCCCACACCGACCTGAAAGAAGCGATCCTCTACTGTGAGGAAGTGCAGGATTTCACCAGTCGTGAACTGTTCCGTAGCATTCTTGATAGTGAAGAAGAGCACATCGACTGGCTGGAAACCCAGCTGGAAATGATTTCCCAGATGGGCATTCAGAATTACATCCAGCTTCAGTCATCCGCCGCGGAGTAAATCGAGACAATGGACTTGTCCTGTTTTAAAGCCTACGACCTGCGAGGCCGGGTTCCCGATCAACTGAATCCGGTCCTGGCCGAAAAAATCGGACGCGCTTACGTGGAAATCACTGGCGCGAAAAAAGTCATCGTGGGCTACGACATCCGGCTGTCCAGTCCCGACATTGCCGAGGCACTCAGCTCCGGCCTCATGGCCGCCGGCGCGGATGTGTTTGATATCGGCCTGTGCGGCACCGAGCAGGTGTATTTTGCCACCAGCCATTACAAGATGGACGGCGGCATTATGGTGACTGCCAGCCACAATCCCAAAGATCACAACGGCATGAAAATGGTCGGCCCTGAATCCCGGCCTATCAGCTCCGATAACGGTCTGAACGAGATTCGCGACCGGGTGCTGGAGCCATTCGGTGATGCACCTCAGCAGGGTCGCTACGAACCACTTGAGGTGATGAGCGCCTACGTGGACCATCTCCTGGGGTATATCGATGCCGGTTCGCTCAGCCCGCTGACCATTGTCTGCAACGCCGGTAACGGCGGCGCCGGCCTGGTGATCGATGAACTCGAACAGCACCTGCCCTTTGAATTCGTGAAAGTGCACCACCAGCCAGACGGCCATTTTCCCAACGGCGTACCGAACCCGATCCTCCCGGAAAACCGGGCGGCGACGGCCGACGCCGTCATTGCAGAAGGCGCTGCCATGGGCATCGCCTGGGATGGCGACTACGACCGCTGCTTCTTCTTCGACGAAAACGGCCGTTTCATAGAGGGGTACTACATTGTTGGTTTGCTCGCCGACCAGTTCCTGCGCAAAACCGGCGGCGGCAAGGTCATCCATGACCCCCGTCTGACCTGGAACACCCTTGATCTGGTGAAAGCCGCCGGTGGCGAAGCCATCGAGAGCAAGACCGGCCACGCCTTCATCAAACAGAGAATGCGTGACGAAGATGCCGTGTATGGTGGCGAAATGAGCGCCCACCACTACTTCCGCGACTTCGCCTATTGCGACAGCGGCATGATCCCCTGGCTGCTGGTTGCCGAACGCCTCTGCCAGTCCGGCCAGACCCTGTCGTCGCTCATCGATGCCCGAATCGAAGCCTACCCCGCCAGCGGCGAAATCAACCGCACCATCGATGATCCCCCCAAGGTCATCGCTGCGATTGAAGCCAAATACAGCGTTGGCGCCAAAAGCGTCAGCCACGTGGACGGCGTAAGCATCGAATTCGACGACTGGCGCTTCAACCTACGAATGTCCAACACCGAGCCGGTTGTACGGTTGAACGTAGAATCGCGGGCGGATATTCCGTTGATGGAAGAGAAGACGGAAGAATTGCTGGCAGAAATGCAGAGATTGAACGAGGAGAGGTAACTCCTTTTTTTGGGGCCGAGTGGGACGCTTGTCCTCATGAAACTGTGCGGAGCCAGGGATGGCGGAGCCCAAGCGTCACAGGGATGTGCCGTTAGGAGCGTGTTTCAGGAGGACAAGCGTCCCAGTCGGTCTTGCACCTGAAGTCAGAGCCAGTCGTTCAGCATAATCCCGATACCGAACCGCTGAATCCGGTGGTTATAGTCGATCAGACTCTCCCCATACCCGTTGTAGTACTGGAAGAACCCCTTAACCGTATCCCCCATTGGGAAACTGTACCCGAACTCCACCGACGTCTTGTTATCATCCGACCGCAGGTTATTCATCAGCCGCAACGAAAACGTCCGATCCTCGGTCAGCTTGTATACCGCATGGTAATTGGCATACCCCAGGTAGCGCTGGATGTCCGCATTATCATCGTCATTGTTCTCCGGAATCCGATACCAGGGCTGGACCATAAAGAGCCAGCGATCATAACTGTACGCGGCTGAGCCCATGATGCGATTCCAGCTCCGGGACCTCGGTTCAGACTGCCCGTTGGACTGGTGATTGAATCCGAGGGTCACGCCATTCAGTCGGCCCGGTCCGATATCCCAGTCGGTCTGGTATCGGGCGAATATCTCCGGCTCGTAGTTGGTTTCCCGGAAAGGCGCGGAGTCGTCCTGGTTGTACACCTGCCAGAACGAGGTCTGGGTATAGCCAAACCAGAGTGTTGTGCGGTCGTCCAGAATTCCCGTCAGCAGTGGGACCTTGAAACTGATCTGGTACTTGGCTTCTTCCCGTTCCAGGTCGTAGTCATAACCGATGGACCCTAGCCGGGGACTGGATGGCGATTCGTTCGGGTCTTTCACCCAGCTCACCGGCAGGATGTAGGTGGGCCGGTGCCCCACAAAGCTGCCGGAAAAGGAAAACACGGCTTTCTCGGCGGCCACATAGCGGTCCACCAAGGCAGACATAACGCCTGCGTCGGAATCGCCTTCCAGGGCACTGCCGGCAACGGCATCGAGATCTTTACCATTGGGCGCCAGTTGCTCCGCGCTCTTCTCGGCCTGTTCCTTGGCGCTTTCCGATGCCTGGGCCTGGCTCTCAGTGGGTTTGTAGAGGCTGTCAAAACAGGCCAGTCGCTTGATGCCATCGTCAATCAGGGCGCACTGTTCGGGTGAATCAATGGAGGGCGCTTCCTCAGTCTGTGCCGACACGTTTACAGGCACCGACAGCATCAACGAGAAGGTAATGATGGCCGTGGGCGGCGCCAACAGGTGTGGGGATGTCATCAGGTGCTCTCCTAGCTGGCGGTCAGACTGAACCAGGTGTTGGCAATGCCATAGATCCAGACGCCGATCAGGGTGACGGCCAGAAGTGAGAAAATAACCTTGTGCTTGAACCGGTTGCCACTTTCCGCCGAGGCTACCCAGCGCAGGTACATGAGGCCGATAAAGCTGATGAAGACCCCGAGGCTGGCGAAGGCTGGAATCAGCAGCCAGCCGGCGCTGATGGTCTGACCGTCGCTGGTCTGGCTGGAAAACCACCCCATGGAAGCCAGCAAAACGGCAAGCGCCGTAAATTCGGCAATCAGCAGCGGTTTGCGCAACGGGTGGGGTGAAGTCGGTTCCGAATTGGTCATGGAAACAGGTCCTGAATGATGAAACGTCGGCGAACACCATGGTAACCGGATTGTTCGCGAAACACCCTCTGACTTACGAAATCGCAATTAAAATGGTTGAAATCAATTTATGATTTTGCTGTTTGGTTTTTTTGCCGGGTTTCAGTCGCTATAATGCGGCGACCGAAGATTATAACGCTCAAATGCGAGGTGCATTGTGAAGATGAAGAGAGTCCTGGCTGCTGTATTGGTCGTTGCAGGCCTGACAGCGGGCGCCGTAATGGCAAGTGTCGAAGATGAAATCCGTGCACGCATCCAGCCAATAGGGGAAGTTTGCCTGCAGGGTGAAGAGTGTGGTGAAGCTGCGGCGGCCACTGAAACTGCCAGCTCTGGACCTCGCTCCGGCAGTGAAGTTTACGATGCTGTCTGCATGGCTTGTCATACCACGGGTGCTGCAGGTGCGCCGGTGATTGGCGATGCGGATGCCTGGGCACCGCGCATCGATAAAGGGCTGGACACTCTGGTCAGTCACGCGATCAATGGCTTCAATGCCATGCCTGCAAAGGGCGGTTGTGCAAGCTGTCCGGATGAAGAAATTCAGGCGGCTGTCGAGCACCTGGTGGCAGAAAGTCAGTAAGGCTATTTTGAGTAAAAGAAAAGCCCCCGATATTCGGGGGCTTTTTCTTATGGCCTTTCGGCCTTCCGGTTTAGGCGGTCAGGGGAGCGGTTTACGCCTCAGCTCGCCGACTATAATCGCTGTTTCGCCGGAGGCGGTTTGCAGGCTGATCGACCAGCTCTGATGTTCTGGTTCCTGGTGATGCATGCTCTCCATCGCTGCCAGGCGTGGGTCTAGCCAGCCAAAACTGGCACTTTGCGACAGCACTGCCCATCTGTCACTCTCCTCAACGGGCGTTCCCGAGAGAGTGGGGGCGTTTGGCAGAGACCGCCAGCTCGGGCTATCCCGATTCACCATAACGGCCTTGCCCGTAAACCTGAGGAAAGCCTCGTTTTCGGTGCCGAGCACGGTCAAAGGCGTTTCTCCCTGATAGCTCAAGAGGATCCCGGGCCGGGGAGCGTTGAGAATCATGGCGTTTAATCCCTGAAGGTCCGGTTGTTCGGTAATGCGGGCCTGCAGGATTTCGGCGGGGGCGCCTTCGGTGTCTGGCGCTCCATGCGCCCCCGCTGGCGAGGAAGCCAGCAGGGGCATCAGGCCGAACAAAACCAGTGGCAAGCCGCCAGTACTGATCCGTCCGTTTTTCATAATGTACTCCCGTTGCCTGGTTACAGAATCTCAAGTGTTGATTCGATAATTCCGTCGGCGGTCGTGGTGTCGCCCGCCACCTGGGTTGGCGCCATGCATTCGAGATTCTCGTTGACCACGGTGATGGGAGCCGATATTGATGGCACCCTTCCTTCAGTCGTCTCTTTGCTCACGAACAGCATGTATTCGCCGGCCGGGACCACGTTGTGGTTGTCTGGCATTTTCAGGGTCAGCTTGTTGCCGTTGCCTCTTTCCATGACCAGTTCAATGGCGCGCTGGTCGCCATCAATCACATGGGTCATGACCGTCCGGCGAATCAGCAGCGCCTTGTCGATCTGGTCGGCCTGGTCAACCTTTATATTGAAGCGATCCCCAATGGTCAGGTTGCGCGGCGCGCTCTGGATTTCCGGGCGGTCGTCACGCATGGCATAGGGTGGTGTGTAGATTTCAAAGCTGGGATCCCGTCCGTCATACGGCGCCAAACCGAAGTCCTGAAGATCGACGAAGGTCAGGTAGGCGGTATTGATCGGCGAATGCCCGGCAATCATCACACGACCGTCTTCCATAAGTACCGCTGTATTGTGGTAAGTCCGTGCCCTGTGGCCCGTTGCCATTTCAGTCCAGGTGCCCGTTTCCGGATCAAAGCGCTCGGCCGTGCGAATTGGGCCCTCAAGGCCGGGTGCTACGACACCATCGCGGTTGCCGCCACTGAATACCATGACGCTGCCGTCTGGCATGAGAACATTGGTGCCATACCAGCGTGGCTGGTTGAGCGAGCCAGTGAGTCTTGATTCGTAGCCGATGTCATCGCCATTCGTGGTTATGCGGTCGATCCGGCTCTGGTCCGTGGGCAGGTAGCCGCCGGGATTGGTCAGTAGAGCGTA
Organism: Marinobacter sp. DSM 26671; assembly: GCF_900112835.1. Classification (NCBI taxonomy): domain Bacteria; kingdom Pseudomonadati; phylum Pseudomonadota; class Gammaproteobacteria; order Pseudomonadales; family Marinobacteraceae; genus Marinobacter; species Marinobacter sp. DSM 26671. The sequence continues at coordinate 51,324 of NZ_FONF01000020.1, forward strand.
ACTGGGAACACCACCGGCAGTCAGAAGCTCGACGTCCGTGTACTCACCGTTGGCGTTTGGCTTGAGAGGTAACATGGTTGAGGACGTGGAGCCGCGCATGCCACCGGCAATGGCCATTCGAAGGTCGTCCTCTGAAACGCCCAGCTCTGCGCCGCTCTCCAGCAGATCAGACGGAGCTTCCAGCACATCGCCCAGCAATGAGCCGATCTGGTCCAGGGAAAGATTGGTGATATTCAGTGTGCTGCTGAGCTGGCCCAGCCCGGCTTCATCCAGTCTCAGGGGCAGTCCGGCATAGCCGATGTCGTTCCAGCGCTGGGTTGCGGGATTGTAGCTGGCGACAATGTTCCACAAGGCCTGGTCATACCCCTGGCCAAATGGATTGAACGCCTGGCCGCCCGCGTTATAGAGCACGTGACCGTTGGGCAGGAGATGCATTCGCGGGTACAGCGGCAGTGACCTGTCTGCGGTCGAAGGATTCTCCGTCCACACCCCTGCGCAAGGGTTGTAGGTTTCCGTTTGGACGACGTTGCGTCCGCTATTCAGAGGCTCGTCCGGATAGACGGGCTTCAAAAGCTTGGTGACGCCGCTCGCCACAAAGACGTCGCCATTGCCCAGAGTGACCAGCGACGGGTACCAGCGGCCGTAGGTCATATCACCGCTCTGGCGCCAGGTGTTGGTCGCCTCATCGAATATCCGCGAATTCTTGATGCCTTCCAGCTCTGCAACGCCGAGTGGCAGGCCGTCTATGCCGGGCTCCGAGTAGTAGTCGGTGCCACCGACAGCCATCACATCGCCGTTTGCGAGGCCAATAACATCCGAGCAGAACAGCGCACCGTCGTTTTTACTGGTGTTATCTGCAGTATCAATCAAGCCGTCGAGTTCGGTGCCGTTGAGGAGGGTCTCGCTGTCATTGCCGTCCGGATTGGCACCGGCATCCAATGGGGACGGTTTGAGCCAGGACGGGTTATCGCTTTCATCAAGCGACAATACACGGGTCTGATCGTTGACCGAGACTTCGCCGAATTCGGCGACGATTGACAGCTCAACGTTTTCGGTACCCTCGAGCGCATTCAGGTAGAGTAGGCGACCGTCCTTCAGTAGGGCCATGGTACCTGCGGCCGGTTTGCACTCATCCATGCCATCGGCCCGGGTGATGCATTTCTCATCGGTTTCAACAGCTTCGCCGTCGACGATGATGGTTGGTTCCGCAAAAGGTTCGCTGAAGTAGCCTTTTGCCGGGTCTCTGTCCTGGTTCGTCTGCACTATTGAATCATCGGTAGATGATCCGAGTAGCCCGCCAAGGAGCCCCGCGCTGGCTGGGGTGGCTCCTGCCGTGATGAGAAAGAGCGAACCGGTAAGCTGACACAAGCGATTGGAATTTCTGGACATGAAGTCCTCCTGATCTTGTTGTTGTCGGAGCGGGATGAGGTATCCCACTTGCAGAAACGGATCAGGTCTTCAAAAGTTGCAGTGATTGTAAAAAAATTTGAAATTTACAGGCCGAGATCGCCCAAAAGGGCACTGAGAGTCGCTTTTCCCTTTTTCTGATTGGCTTCCACATCCAGGTCGCCAGTCCCCTCCCATTTCAGGTCTTCCTCGGGCAGCTCATCAAGGAAGCGGCTCGGGATGGTTTCGAGTTTCTCGCCGTATTGTTTCCGGGTCGCCGCATAGGTCAGGGTCAGCGTTTCCCGGGCGCGGGTAATGCCCACGTACATCAGCCGTCGTTCTTCCTCGATATTACCTTCTTCAATACTGCTTCGGTGGGGCAGGATTTCTTCCTCAAGCCCCATGATGAACACGTGGGGAAACTCCAGGCCCTTCGACGCGTGCAGGGTGAGTAGCTGAACCTTGTCGCTGTCATCGTCCTCCTCCCGCTGTTCCATCATGTCCCGAAGGATCAGTTTGGTGATGGCATCCTCGATGCCGAGCTCATCGGCCGTGCCCTTGCCATCGTCGAGCATGCGCTGGATGGACTCCACCAGGTACCAGATGTTCTCCATCCGCCGCTCGGCCTGTTTGGGGGTGCCGGAGTGCTGGTGCAGCCACTCCTCGTACTCGATGTCCGTGAACAGCTGTTTGATCACGGGTATCGGGTTTTCGCTGTGTAGCCGCTCGCAGGTGGCGTCCACCCAGTGGGCAAAACGCCGCAGGCGATCCAGCCCCTTCTCGGTCACGTGGGTCTCTGCGCCCATGTCACCCAGGGCCTTGAACAGGCTGACGTTGCGGGACCGGGCGTAGTGACTGAGCTGCTCCAGCGTGCGCGGACCGATCTCCCGGCGTGGCACATTGACCACCCGAAGAAACGCGGCATCGTCGTCCGGATTGATCAACAGCCGCAGGTAGGACATGGCGTCCTTGATCTCGTTCTTTGAGAAAAACGACTGGCCGCCGGAGATGCGGTAGGGGATCTGGTAGGCCTGCAGCTTCATTTCCAGCAGTCGTGCCTGGTGGTTACCCCGATACAGCACGGCAAAGTCCCGGAAATCGAGCCCTTTTTTTAGTTTCTGGTCGAGGATCTCGGTGGCAACGCGGTCGGTTTCCGCGTCTTCGTTGCGGCATCGGACAATCCGGATTTCCTCGCCGATGGTGTGATCACTCCACAACGCCTTCTCGAACACGTGGGGATTATTGGCAATTACTGTGTTGGCACTGCGCAGGATCCGGGCAGTGGACCGGTAATTCTGCTCAAGCTTGACGATTTTCAGGCTAGGGAAGTCTTCCTTGAGCTGGGCCAGGTTTTCGGGCCGGGCACCGCGCCAGGCATAGATGGACTGGTCGTCGTCTCCAACCACGGTAAACGCGGCCCGCTCGGCCACCAGCTGCTTGACTAGTTCATACTGGCACACGTTGGTGTCCTGGTATTCATCCACCAGCATGTAGCGAATCTTCCGCCGCCATTTCGCGAGCACGTCCGGATTCGAGCGGAACAGCATCACGGGCAGCAGGATCAGATCATCAAAATCGACCGCGTTGTAGGCTTTCAGGTACTCGTTGTATTTCTTGTAGATAATGGCAATACGCTGTTCACGCTCATCGGCAGCCTTGCTCAGGGCCTCGGCGGGCCCCCGCATGGCGTTTTTCCAGGAGGAGATGGTCATCTGGATGTCGTTGAGTTCGTCCCCGGCCTCGGCGCTGGCTTCCCGGAGCATCAGATCCTGTAACAGGGCCTTGGCATCCTCGGCATCAAAGATCGAGAAGCCGGGGTGGTAGCCAAGATGCGTGTGCTCCTCACGGATCATGTTGAGGCCAAGATTGTGAAAAGTAGATACAATCAGGCCCCGGGTCAGCTTCCGGTCAACGATCCTGCCAACCCGCTCTTTCATTTCACGGGCAGCCTTGTTGGTGAAGGTGACTGCGGCAATATGACGCCCCGGTATTCCAAGTTGCTCGATCAGGTAGGCAATCTTGCGGGTAATCACGCTGGTCTTGCCACTGCCTGCCCCGGCAAGCACCAGCATCGGGCCATCGGCATAGCGGACTGCTTCGCTTTGTCTCGGGTTGAGCTTGTTCACAAATAAATGGCCAGAATGGAACGAAATGGGGATAACGGACGTGGGCTTATTCTACACCAGACAGAGTTACTGTACCTTGGGGATCTATAGACTATGATTAACAGAACGGACTCGGTTGTTCACGCATAAATGGATCCTGCTTGATGACACTGCCACTGGAAACCATGAGGCCCGGACAGTTGCGCCTTTTGGTTCTGACACCAGATTACGCTGATTTTCTCTGGCTGAATGCTCTCCTGGCGGGTGACGTCGAAATCAGTGCGGACGCAACCTGGTGCCCGGATCTGGTGGATTGCGATGATCTGATCCGGAACGCCAGTTTTGATCTTATCGTATGGGATTGCGTGTTCCACGGTGGGTCTGAAGCCTCCTTCCTGCAGTACCTGGCCGTCGCCAGCAATGAAAAGCCGGTACTGGCCCTGAGTGCCGAGCTTCCCGGGGAACGGGCGCCCGAATTACTTGCTTCGGGCGCCGCTGATTATCTCAGTCGCCAGAACCTGGACCACTGGAACTTCCGTCGTGCGGTAAAGTGCCTCTGGTACCGGGGTCAGTTGTCGGAATCGGCTCATGGTCAGTTGGGCCGCGAGGTCGCCACCGGTTTTATCAACCGGGACCTTTTCTTCGATCGTCTTCAGCAAGCGCTTCTGCGTGCCGAGCGGGCGGGCCACCGTCTGGCTTTATTGCACCTCAATATTGATGATTTCCGCAGCATCAACGAGTCGTTTGGCTATCAGAAAAGTGACCAGTTGATGATGAAACTGGCAGAGCGGCTCCGACATTCGCTTCGACGCGTGGATTCGCTGATGCGCATTGGCGGTGACGAGCTGGCTATTATTGTTGAAAAGGTCGAAGACTCCCTGGATATCACCCAGATTATCCGCAAGGTGGTCAGCGCCCTTGATGAGCCCGTTACCATTGATGGCCAGACCGTCGTGGTGAGTGTCAGCCTTGGTGTTGCTACCTACCCGGAAGCCGGCGATAGCGCCGAAAATCTGTTGCGTCGGGCCAATCGTGCCATGTTTGAAGCCAAGCGAGACCCGGGCACCAGCTACCGCTTCTACGACCGCCAGTTGCACATTTCCGCCGGTTACCAGCTTCGCCTGGAGGCGGATTTGCGCAATGCCCTTCGGGGCAAGGAGCTCGAACTTTACTACCAGCCCCGGATTGATCTGGCCACCGAGGAGGTTCGGGGCGTGGAATGCCTGCTGCGTTGGAATCATCCGGAGCGGGGTTTGGTGGGGCCGGACGAATTCATTCCGGTTGCCGAGCGCAGCGGGTTGATCGTGCCCATTGGTTACTGGGTCATCGAGCAGGCCTGCAAACGCCTGCAGGAGTCCGCCGAGCTCGGTTTCCCCGGGCTGGTGTTCGCGGTCAACCTGTCGTTCAGGCAGTTTCACGATCGCAAGATGACCGAAACCATTTTCCGCATCATCTTTAACGCCAACGTGGATACCAGTCTGCTGGAGCTGGAGCTGACCGAGAGTGCCATGATGCACGACCCGGAGTACGCCCAGCGCTGCCTGCGGGAATTGAACCAGCTGGGTATCAGTTTTGCCCTGGACGATTTCGGCACCGGCTTTTCATCGTTGAGCAATCTCCAGCATCTGCCCATCTCGCTGGTGAAGATCGACAAGTCGTTTGTGCAGGAGTTGGGTAATTCCGCAGACGCCGAACACATTATCCGGGCCATTATCAGTCTGGCCCACAGCCTGCAGATCAGCGTCGTCGCCGAAGGCGTGGAAACCGAAGGGCAACTGGAGTTTCTGCGCCAGCAGCATTGCGATGAAATCCAGGGCTATTACTACGCCCGGCCCATGCCCTGGGCGGATCTTGTGCAATTCCTGAACAAGCGGGGACAGGCCGCTTGCCTGCAGCAGTAAGCCGCTGTACCTTTGCTGGTTTATTGGCAAAGCATCAGACAGAGGTTGCATGAACAGTATCTCCAGGCGTATCGCCGAGGAACTCGGTGTCCGCGAGCAACAGGTTAATGCCACCGTCGAACTGCTCGACGAAGGCGCGACCGTTCCGTTTATCGCCCGCTACCGGAAAGAGATCACAGGCTCACTGGATGACAGCCAGCTGAGGAACCTGGAAGAACGTCTGCGCTATTTGCGGGAACTGGAAGACCGTCGTGCCACTATCCTCAAGAGCATTGAGGAGCAGGGCAAGCTGACCGACGAGCTCAAGGCCACCATCCAGGACGCCGACACCAAGAACCGTCTGGAAGATCTTTACCTGCCCTACAAGCCCAAGCGCCGGACCAAGGCCCAGATTGCCCGCGAGGCGGGTCTGGAGCCGCTGGCTGACGCCCTCTATGATGATCCGACTCTCGATCCTGAAACCACTGCCCAGGGCTACCTGAACAAAGAAGCCGGCGTGGAAGATACCAAGGCTGCCCTGGATGGCGCCCGCTACATTCTGATGGAGCGGTTTGCCGAGGATGCCGAGCTGCTGGGCAGCCTGCGGGACTTTATCTGGCAGGAAGGCCAGCTGAACGTCACCGTGGTGGAAGGCAAGGAAAACGAGGGGGCCAAGTTCCGTGATTATTTCGACCACGTTGAGCCGCTTAAGAAAGTTCCGTCCCACCGTGCCCTGGCCATCCTTCGGGGCAGGAACGAGGGCGTTCTTGGTTACACGATTGTTGTTGGTGATGCCGAGGATGACCGCCGTGCGCCCCACCCGGCCGAGCAGCGCATCGCCGCTCGCTGGAATATCCGGGACAATGGTCGTGCTGCCGACAAATGGCTCTCGGAGGTGGTTCGCTGGACCTGGCGGGTGAAACTCTCCACCCAGATTGAAACCGATCTCATGGCACAGGTCCGCGAAGCGGCAGAAACCGAAGCCATCAACGTGTTCGCCGCCAACCTCAAGGATCTTCTGCTGCTTGCGCCGGCCGGTCCACGTCCGACCCTGGGCCTGGATCCAGGGCTACGCACCGGGGTGAAAGTGGCTGTTATCGATGGCACTGGCCAGGTGGCCGGCCACGGTGCCATCTTCCCCCATGCGCCGCAGAACCAATGGGACCGTTCCATCGAGCAGCTGGCGGCCTGGTGTCGGGAGTACAAGATTGAACTGGTGGCCATTGGCAATGGCACCGCTTCCCGGGAAACGGAGAAGCTGGTCGGCGACCTCAGCAAGCGTTACCCCGAATTGAAGCTGGCCCGGATCGTGGTCAGTGAGTCCGGTGCTTCGGTCTATTCAGCCTCCGAGTTCGCCTCAAAAGAACTGCCCGATCTGGATGTCACCATTCGCGGCGCGGTGTCCATTGCCCGCCGGTTGCAGGATCCGCTGGCCGAACTGGTGAAAATCGAGCCGAAATCCATCGGGGTGGGGCAGTACCAGCACGACGTTTCCCAGGTGCAGCTGTCACGAAGCCTCGATGCCGTAGTGGAAGACTGCGTAAACGGCGTGGGTGTGGATCTGAATACCGCGTCAGCGCCACTGCTGGCAAGGGTCTCGGGCCTGAACCAGACCATCGCCCAGAACATCATTGAGTTCCGCAACCAGAACGGCATGTTCCGCAACCGGAAACAGCTGCTCAAGGTCACCCGTCTCGGGGACCGCACGTTCGAGCAGGCGGCGGGTTTTCTGCGTATTGCCGGCGGCGAGAACCCCCTGGACCGGTCCTCCGTGCACCCGGAAGCCTATGGCGTGGTCGAGGCCATCGCCCGGAAAAATAATCGCGAAGTGGGCGATATCATCGGCGATTCCTCGTTCCTGCGTGGTCTGAATCCCCAGGATTACGTAACAGAACAGTTCGGTTTGCCGACTATCAAGGACATCATCTCGGAACTGGAGAAACCGGGGCGGGATCCGCGACCGGAATTCAGGTTCGCAAGTTTTGAGGAAGGGGTCGAAACCCTGAGCGATCTCAAACCCGGCATGGTGCTGGAAGGGTCGGTGACCAACGTGACCAACTTTGGCGCGTTTGTGGATATTGGTGTGCATCAGGATGGCCTGGTGCACATTTCCGCGCTGTCCCACACCTTCGTCAAGGATCCCCGAGAAGTGGTCAAGGCCGGGGATATCGTCAAGGTTAAGGTGATGGACGTGGATATCCCGCGCAAGCGAATTGCCCTGACCATGCGTATGGACGATCAGCCTGGCGAGAAAAACGAAGGCAAGCCAATGGCTGCCAACCGCTCCGGAGCCAGCCGCAAGGGCGGAAACCGGAATGCCGGTAATGGCGGTTCCGGTCAGAAATCCCCACAGGGCGCCATGGCTGGTGCGCTGGCCCAGGCACTTGCCTCGGCGCGCAAGGACAGCTGACGGGTTTACAATCTTTTCACCGGCCGGTTATGCACAAGAGCAAGCCGGCCGCAGCAGGAGTCGACCATGGCTGAATCCCGCCATTCCGTATTTCGTCAGTTCGCTGCCAGCGACTGGGATGGTTTCCTCAAGGGTGTCGAAAAAGAAGGGCTGCGGGTGGATCGCAACGGCTTCATCGCCCAGACTCCGCACCCCGAAGCCCTGGGGTCGGCGCTTACCCATCCGAGGATTACCACCGACTATTCAGAAGCCTTGCTGGAGCTGATCACGCCGGTGTTCGACAGCACGGCAGGCATGCTGAAATCGCTGCGGGATATCCACACGTTTGTGCAGCAGAACCTGGGTGACGAAGTGTTCTGGGCGACAAGCATGCCCTGTGAGCTGGATGGTGACCCGAGTATCCCCATCGCCGAGTATGGCAGCTCCAATATTGGCCAACTCAAGCATGTTTACCGGCAGGGACTGGCCGTGCGCTACGGCCGTATGATGCAGAGCATCGCGGGCGCCCACTACAATCTGTCCCTGCCCGACAGTTTCTGGCACAAGTGGCAGGAATTGCTGGGCAACGAGCAAAGCCTGAAAGACTTCAAGTCGGACCAGTATTTCTGGCTGATTCGCAATTTCCGCCGCCGCAGCTGGCTGCTGATGTTGTTGTTCGGTGCTTCGCCCGCCCTGGATGCCAGCTTTGTAGCCGGCGTGAACCATGATCTCTCGCGATTTGATGAACGCACCTGGTTCGGTGAGTACGCAACCTCGTTACGGATGGGCGATCTTGGGTACCACAACAACGCACAGGCATCCCTGAATATCTGTTTCAACGAGCTGAGCACCTACACCCAGACTCTGGATCGGGCCATTCACACCACCTGGCCGGCGTATGAGTCGATCGGCACCCGCCGGGGCGACAAGTTCATCCAGATCAACACCAGCGTACTGCAGATCGAGAACGAGTATTACAGCGCGGTGCGCCCCAAACGCACGACGCAGCGTGAGGAAAAGCCCATCCAGGCCCTCGAAGCCCGGGGTGTGGAGTACATTGAGGTGCGATGTTTGGACCTTGATCCCTTCTCGCCGGTTGGTGTGAACGAGGCCCAGATCGATTTTCTGGATCTGTTCCTGCTGGACTGCCTGCTAGCAGACTCTCCCCGAATTGGCGATGCCGAATGTGAACGCCTGGATGACAACTACAAGGATGTGGTCGCCAATGGGCGTTATCGAGAGTTGGCGCTTTGCCGTGGTGGGCATCGTACCCCGGTATCCGACGCTGCGAACGACATTCTGTCGCAGCTGGAGCCCCTTGCGGAACTGCTCGATAGTTGGCGGGGTGATGACACCTACCGCAACGCCCTTGCCGCCCAGCGCGAAGTGTTGACCGGTGAATGGACCGTGCCGTCTGCCCGGGTTCTCGATGCCATGCGTTCCTCTGGCCTGGGTCACCGGGAGTGGGGTATGGAAATGGCGCGGCAGCATCAGCAGAGCCTTAGGCAGGAAGGTCTTGGTGATGATGTGCGCCGCGCGTTTGAGGCTATGACGTCAGAATCCCTGACCGAGCAGGCCGACATGGAAAGCGCCGATACCCTGTCGTTCAGCGAGTTTCTGGAACAGTACCTGCGCTCTTGAACGTTGGGTTCGGGAGGCGTCGCAGGAGTCTGCGGACCTGACGCACAGAAACTGAACAAAGATTTGTCTCCCTCCGGTCCGGCTGTTAATTTTTGTAACATCAGGATCGGGAGGGGATTGCGATGGCAAGGGATATCAAACTCGGCTGGGACGTGGAAGCCCTGAACAAGGCTTACCGACAGGGCTATATGGCGGCCAACATGGGCATGGACAAATCCCGCTGCCCCTATCGTGGTGACGTCGTTATTGCGGCCTGGGAAGCCGGTTGGGATGATGCCGATCAGGTGGCCCGTGATGACCGCGACCAGTCAGATGATCTGTTCTCGCGGATCGCCTGAACCACTGGCCGGTTCCAGCTTCACTTCTGCACGACAAACTCCGTAAACAGCACGCCGGCTATGCTTTCGCCGGTCTGCTGCTCTTCCAGTACCGCATTGATTCGCTGTTTGGCTTCTTCGCGCAGCGCCTCCTGGCCCTCCATTGAGGTGAGGCGATCGGTATCCGTTTGCTCACCAAACAGCATGACCAGTTCGTGTCGCAATCGGGGCATGTGAGCATCCACGGCAGGCCGTGCGCTCGCGCTGTTTGCCCGCAGACTGACCGCGGCTTTCAGATAGGTTGGCTTGTTGCCGGGCGTACCCACGTGGGTCACGAACGGTGGATCCATGCTGATGTAGTCGGTAAAGCTGTTTTCTTCTTCAGCCACGTCCTCGTCGGCATTTTCCTCTTCCTGGGAAACGGCCGGCAAAGAGATCGTTGCAAACAACAGAAAAAGAAGCGTCAGAACAGATTTTGGCTGGCGTGTCATAGGCTTGAAGTTGATCGTGGTTTAGGGTTAAGTGACGAGAATAGCAGGCCCTGTGGCCGCTTGCAGTTTCAATTCACGATTCGAGGTGTTCTTTTGACCAGCAGATGGGTTTTCGGGCTTATTTTCCTTGTATGTGCCGCACTCCTTGGTGTGGCTTTTTATATGGAGCATGTGATGGGGCTCGAGCCCTGCCCGCTTTGCTGGTTACAGCGCTTCGGTTTCATGGGTGCCGGTCTGGTCAGTTTCCTGGCCTTTCTCCATGGCCCCACCGGATTCGGCGTGCGGATCTATGGGTTCCTGCTGGTGCTGACCGCCGGAGCAGGGCTGGGTGTCGCCGGGCGGCAGTTGTGGCTGCAGAGCCTGCCGGCGGACCAGGTGCCGGCATGCGGGCCTTCGGTGGACTACATGCTGGACGTTCTGCCGTGGTTCGAAGTTCTGTCTACCGCGCTCCAGGGCACCGGGGACTGCGCTGAAGTGGTGTGGCGGTTCCTGGGTTTGAGCATTCCCGGCTGGACTGCTGTCTTTTTCTCGCTGCTTGTCATCACCGGTCTGGTTTTGATGTTTCGCCGGCAAAAACCCCGGGAATGGATTCGAGGCTGAAACGGTTGCGGGGAACCGCAGCCATGGGGTAACTTGATCCAAACCTAATAAAAATCAAAACCGAAACAGAAGTAGTCAAGACAAGCGGAGAACAGGCGTCATGTTGGAAAATTGCCGAAATGCCAGGGAGCGCTGGGGCGGCGTCAGCGAGCTGATTGATCGCTGGCTCAAGGAGCGTCAGGAGCTTCTGGTGCATTACTGCGACCTGTCCGGAGAAAGCGACTTCTCGCAGACCGAAGCATTGAGAGAAAAATTCGTGCGCCTGTGTGAAGTTCTGGTGGACTACGTGTCTACCGGTCATTTCGAGATCTACGAGCAGTTGGTGCGAGAGGCCCGGGAATTTAACGATGGCGGGTTGGAGCTGGCTGCCAAGGTTTATCCCCGTATTGAGCAAACCACCGAGGTTGCCCTTAACTTCAATGACCGGCTGGATGGCCGGGATTTGTCCGAAGAGGATGTCAAAGAACTGTTCGGTGAATTGTCGAAGCTGGGTGAAACTCTGGAGACCCGGTTCGAGATGGAGGATTTCCTGATCGAGCATCTGCACAATGCCCATGCCGGCAAAGTAGCCTCTGCCTGAGAAATCCCTGAATCAAAAAAAGCCCCAGTCCGGCATCGCCGGCTGGGGCTTTTTCGTGTGGCAGCCTCAGAACTGACAGCTGCCTGTTCTGGCGCTTAGTCTCCGGAGCCAGGGTTGATCTCGAGTAGCTCGACATCAAACACGAGGGTCTCGTTGGGGCCGATCGCCCTGTTGCCGCCGGGGCCGTAGGCCAGATCGGACGGAATGTAGAGCTTGTAACGGGCACCCTCGCTCATCAGCTGCAGGCCCTCGGTCCAGCCGGGAATCACCTGGTTCAGGGCGAAGGTAACCGGCTCACCGCGCTCGCGGGAGCTGTCAAATACTTCACCGGACAGCAGTTCACCGGTGTAATGCACCTGAACGGTGTCTGTTGCTGCCGGCTTTTCGCCGTCACCCTGCTCAAGTACTTCGTATTGCAGGCCGGATTCAGTGGTTTCCACACCTTCACGCTCTGCGTTCTCGGCAAGGAAGGCTTCGCCGGCATCCAGGTTCTTCTGGGCCAATTCTTCCATCTGCTTGCCCTGCTCTTCCTGCAGCTGCTGCTGGTAGGTCATCAGAGCCTGCTGGATTTCCTCGCGGCTCATGCGCTTGGCTTCTTCATCGCCGGCGTGGCCGTGCTGGATGCCCTGGAGGAACTGGTCCATCTGCAGATTCGGCAGGTCGTTACCCATGCGCTCACCGAGAACCAGGCCCATGCCATAGCTCACCTTCTGATCGGTGGAATCCAGTTTCGGTTGTTCCGGGGCTTCGGGGGGTGTGGAACAGCCGGCCACGAGGCCGGTCACTGCCAGTGCAAGGAGCGTTTTCTTCATTGCATTATCCTTTAACGTCGGTGCTTGGGGCAGGGCCCCGCGTTGTGTTTGTCAGAACGCAGAAGGTAACGGGTTCCGGCATCAGATGCCACTGAACATGTGTTAAGAAACCGGACGTGTCAGCTCAGCTGCCGTTGGTACCGGCAGCTGAGGGACCCAGGGAGAAAGGTGCGCTGTAGGGAGATTGCCAGTCTGTTTCCGGCTCCTGCGGCTGAATCCGGGGGAAGACCTTGTCACGTCGCTCGATAGCGAGGGTGTTCCAGCGGCCCTGTTCGGGCGGCTGGTCAGCGTAGTGCCAGTTGCCGTCGGTATCCTGCCATTTGAACACGATTTCGGGGCCCTCGGTGGGAATCGGGGACGGGACCAGTCCTTCAAACGCGGGAATCTCGGGCTGCTCGTGCTCTGCCACAGGTTCGGAGACCTGCTCCGGGTCGTTCAGACCGAAGAAAATCAGCAACAGCAATAACCCGAGAGCCGGGAACGAGAGCCGTATGAGCCATTTCATCATCATGGCTGATGGTCTCCCTTGGGAAAGTGGGCCAGAGTATCGGCCAGTGTATTCAGCAAGGGCCTTGCATCGTCCTCAACGGGTAAGGTCGGTGCTGCCGCAAACAGATTGTTGATGATCAGTGCGTCGCGTCCCTGCATGTCTGCGTGTTCCGGGTTAATGGTCATTAGCGTTCGCCAGCTCAGGGCCAGTTCAATCTGTTCGGCTTCAAGCTCCAGGCCGGCGATGCCGGTGCGAAGCTTCTGACAGTTGTCGGCGCTGCCGGGCAGCGATTTCCGCGCGCTCCGGAGGGCAACGGTTACACGGTCGCGCCACTCTGTTACCGTAGCGTCCTCGACCCCGGCGAAGACCCTGCCAGAGAGTGCAAGCCAGGCCGCACCGAGAATCCGCGTTACGCTCCAGCCCTGATTCTGAAGCGCCAGGCAGCTGTTCTGGACATCCGGACGTTTCCAGAACGCCAGGGCAAAACGCCAGAGCGGGTTGTCCGGTTCCAGATCTGCCGGAAGTTCCAGCGGCGGTGTCGAAAAATCCGGGGTGGTCGCCGAGCGGACCGACATAGGCGCTGTGCCTTCCCTGAACACTTTACGTTGATAAAATGAAAGCATGTTAACGATAACCGATCTCAGTTTACAACGGGGCGGCGTCTGGTTGCTAGAATCCGTCAGCCTGACGGTGCAACCCGGCCAGCGTGTCGCGATCGTCGGTGCCAATGGTGCCGGCAAGTCCAGTCTTTTCCAGCTCTTGCTGGGCCAGTTGGCGCCAGAGCAGGGCGCGGTCTCTCTGCCGGGTGGTTGCCGGATTGCCCACATGGCGCAGGAGGTCGAAGCCACCGAGCGCAGCGCGAGGGATTTTGTTCTAGATGGCGACCTGGATTTGCGCCGCCTGGAAGGTGAACTTGCCAGGGCCGAGGCCGCAGGTGACGATCATGCCATTGCCCGCATACACGGTGAGCTGGATGTGCACGAGGCCTGGTCCGCCGGCCGCCGGGCCGAGGCCTTGCTGCGCGGGCTGGGATTCTCGGACGAGGACGCGAACCGGCCGGTATCGGCGTTTTCCGGTGGTTGGCGAATCCGCCTGAACCTGGCCCAGGCCCTGATGCGACCGTCCGATCTGCTGCTTCTGGACGAGCCCACTAACCACCTGGATCTGGATGCCTGTCTGTGGCTCGAGAATTGGCTGCGGCGCTATCCCGGTACCCTGCTGTTTATCTCCCACGACCGCGATTTCATGGATCGGGTCGCTACCCATGTCGTGCATTTCGATCGCCGTAACCTGGAACTGTATACGGGTAATTACTCAGCCTTTGAGGGCCAGCGCAGTGAGCGTCTGGCCCAGCAGCAGGCCGGTTTTGAACGCCAGCAGGCCAGGATCGCCGAAATCCAGCGGTTCATCGATCGGTTCAAGGCCAAGGCCACGAAGGCCCGTCAGGCCCAGAGCCGCGTCAAGGCTCTGGAGCGGATGGAGCGCATTGCCCCGGCCCATATCGATTCGCCGTTCAGCTTCGAGTTTCCGGTGGCCGAGAAGGTTTCCAATCCGCTGTTGTCGATACGCAATGGCAAGGCCGGGCACGGCAGTACTGCAATCCTCAACAGCATTAACCTGACCCTGTTGCCGGGCAGCAGGGTCGGGCTGCTGGGTCCCAATGGTGCGGGCAAGTCTACCCTGATGGATGCACTCCGGGGTGAGGGCACGTTGATGTCTGGTGATCGTACCTGTGGCGAGCATCTGGCCATCGGCTACTTTGCCCAGCATCAGCTGGAGTCCCTGGATCTGGATGCCAGCCCTTTCCTGCATCTTCAGCGGCTTTCCCTGAAGGCGTCAGAGCAGAGTATACGGAATTTCCTTGGTGGCTTTGATTTTCATGGCGATGAAGCCCTGAGTGCCATCCGGTCGTTTTCCGGTGGCGAAAAGGCCCGCGTGGCGCTGGCCGTGATCGCATGGCAGAGACCCAACCTGCTCCTGCTGGACGAGCCCACGAACCACCTGGATCTGGAAATGCGCCAGGCTCTGACCATGGCGCTGCAGAACTTTGAAGGCGCTATTGTGGTGGTTTCTCACGACCGGCACTTGCTAAGGAACACCGTGGACGAGTTCTGGCTGGTCAATGATGGTCGGGTAACGGAGTACCAGGGCGATCTGGAAGACTATGAGCGTTGGCTGGCGGACCGCCGGAAAGACGAAACCGAGGCACCTAGGAGAGTGCCGGTCGGCCAGGAGGGGGTGCCCGAGGCCGCTGAGGCGGTGGGCGAGAGTGCCGAAGATCGGAAGGCGCGCAAGCGGGCAGAGGCGGCTCTTCGCCAGAAACTCAGCCCCTACCGTAAAAAACAGAGTGCGCTGGAAAAGGAAATGGACCAGCTTCAGCAGAAGCTGTCAGCTCTGGAAGAGCAGCTATCCGAACCCGACCTTTACGACGACAGCGGCAAGACCCGTCTGAAAGAGTTGTTGGGGGAGCAGGCCACCGCAACCGCCCGCCTGGAAGAGGTGGAGGCGCAGTGGCTTGAAGTCAGCGAAGAGGTGGAGTCCCTGGAGGCCGAGTTGGCTGGCTGAGCGCGCTCAGCCGCCGTTCAGTTCCAGAACAAAGTCCTGTTTGGCGAGATAGTCCCGTTCGTTTTCCAGGTCGGCCAGGGTCAGTGGCCTGTCATCCAGCCAACCTGACGGAAACTCCAGCACCAACTTGTCCTTGTGTGCCGTCAGGGTGAAGGCCGGAGGCGGCTCCATGTTGCGTGGGTGTTGAATCAGAACCGCCAGGCGCACCAGCACGCAGAGGTAACGCAGCCTGGCAATGTCTTCCGGGTCCAGGCCCTCGAAGATTGCCGAGGCGAATTTTCTCCGGTGGCCGCGCACGAGAGTTGCCAGGTCGCGCTGGAACTGCTGGGTGAAGCCGGGCAGATCCGAGTAGCGCAACAGGTAGGCGCCGTGTTTATGGTACTGGCTATGGGAAATGGTCAGGCCGATCTCATGCAGTCGGCAGGCCCAGCGCAGTACTTCTTCATCTGCCGGGGTGTTCAGGGCCCAGGCGTCGGCAACCTGCCGCCATGCTGCCACGGCAGTTTCCTCAACGGCAGCGCCATGTTCCTGGTCAACGTGGTAACGCTCCTGAAGCGCGGAAATGGTTCGCTCACGGACATCCTCGTGCTGGATTCGCCCGACAATGTCGTAAAGCAGACCTTCCCGCAGAGCACCATCGGCGAACGCCATGTCCTTGATACCAAGGGATTGGAATGCCCCCATCAGGATGGCAAATCCGGCCGGGAATATGCTCTGGCGGTCCGAGCGTACGCCCAGATCTCCCAGTTTTTCTGTTTTACCCATGTCCACCAGCCGCTTGCGAAGTTCCTGCATGGCGGCGAGGGTAATGGTGCCGTCGGTGATCTTCAGGGTCGCCAATACGCTGGCAATGGCTTTGATCGAGCCGGATGAGCCCACCGCACTTTGCCACCCCACGGAGCGGTAATGCTGGCGGATGTTGAGCAGTTCCTGTTCTGCGTGGGTCACTGCCTTGTCCATCTGCCGCCTGGTTATCTTGCCGTCCGGGAAATACCGGTTACGGAACGACACGCAACCCATGTGCAGGCTTTCAAGCTCCTGGGGTTCAAACCGCTGGCCGATGATGAATTCGGTGCTGCCACCGCCAATATCGATAACCAGTCGACGCCCGATGTCGTCGGAGAGGGTATGTGAAACCCCCAGATAGATCAGGCGTGCTTCCTCGCGGCCGGCAATGATCTCTACCGGATAGCCCAGCGCTTCTTCGGCCCGGGCCATGAACTGATGGGCATTGCGCGCCACGCGAAGCGCGTTGGTGCCGACAATCTGCACCGCCTCTGGCGGCATGCCCTTGAGCCGTTGAGCGAAGCGTCCCAGGCAGGCGAGGGCCCGCTCCTGGGCGTCTTCAGTGAGCCGGTTGTATTGGTCCAGCCCAGCTCCGAGCTGAACCTTTTCTCCCATCTTCTCGAGGGTCCGGATTTCCCCATGCACTAGTCTGGCAACCACCATGTGGAAGCTGTTCGAGCCCATGTCGATGGCTGCGAGTACCTCGGATGAGGCGGCAGCGTTTTCGGCGGTGGATGCGGCCGTCACGTGGTCGGAATCCTTTTGAGATGAACGTGCGGGGTACTATAAGCGAAATCCCTCAGGCCTGTCAGTAACCGGAAAACCGCGCATTTGACGAGGGTCAGGCCTGGATCGGTTCTTACCGCTTCACATCCGGCTGATCAATCGCGTAAAGTATGTCTTACCGTGATTTGGGTGAAAGGTTGTTCGTATAACCCGGACAGCCTTCAGCGACAGTCAACAGCACCTGTGCCCGGCAGGTTATTCCCTGAAAGGGACATGCCGATGTGCAGCAGTAGTGCATGAATCAGGAAAAGGTAATGAGCGGAAATATCGTAAATGTAACCGACGCTTCTTTTGAGCAGGATGTACTGCAGTCCGACGTCCCCGTTCTGGTGGACTACTGGGCAGAGTGGTGCGGCCCCTGCAAGATGATTGCCCCGGTGCTTGAAGAGATTGCCGACGAATACGACGGCAAACTGAAAGTCTGCAAGCTCAACATTGACGAGAACGAGCAGACCCCGCCGAAGTTCAACATCCGCGGTATCCCCACCCTGATGCTGTTCAAGAACGGCAACGTGGACGCCACGAAAGTCGGCGCACTCTCCAAATCCCAGCTGGCGGCTTTCCTGGACAGCAATCTCTGATTGCAGGCAGGTCACCAGAAACCGCCCCTGAGCCCAGGCTCACGGGCGGTTTTTTTATGGCCAGTTACTTCCAGTCCTCGGAGCGCGCCCGATCGGATTCTTTCTGTTCCACCCAGTGCTCTCCATCTGAGGTGATTTCCTTTTTCCAGAACGGAGCGGATGTCTTCAGGGCGTCCATGATGAACTCGCAGGCCGCGAACGCGTCTCCACGGTGGGCGCTGCACACACCGACGAAGACAATCTGGTCGCACAGCGCCAGCCTGCCTACCCGGTGAATCACCCGGGCCCTGCGCACATCCCAGCGCTTCGAGGCGTCATCAATGAGCCCCTGGATCACCTGTTCGGTCATTCCGGGGTAGTGTTCCAGGTAAAGCCCGGTAACGCCCTGCAAGTCACCGCTGTCCCGCACCAGGCCGGTAAACGTTGCAATGGCGCCGGTGCCGGCGCCACTGTCACGCAGCGCCGCGTATTCAGCGGCCACATCAAAATCGTCAGACTGGACCGAAATCATCTCAACCTCCGGTGACCGGCGGGAAAAAGGCAAGCTCGTCGCCGGCTTTCACCTCAGCGCCCGGTTTCGCCATGGCCTGGTTGATCGCAATCATAACCGGCTGGTCGCCCTGCAACTGATCCCAGGGGCCGCCCTGGCTGGCCAGCTCTGCAAGTACATCGCCCGCTGTGAGGCCGGGCCTGGCGTCGATAGCCAGCTGGTCGGTTTTCAGGTCTTCGCGCAGACGGGCGAAGAAGCGCACTGTAATCGTGTTATCACTCATGGTCAGCTCAACAGTTCCGCAAACGAGTAGTAGGTTAGCAGGTCGCCGGGGCTGACGGTGCTGTTTTCAGGCACCACGGCCAGGCCGTCAGCCCAACAAGTAGAGCTCAGGATGCCGGAGCTCTGGTTGGGATAGGCGGCCACCACCGGCCCGGATCCCCGGGATTCCTTGCGGGCCCGGACGAACTCCCGGCGTATCGACGGCGAGTCAATGGTAAAGTCTGCGGGTATCCGCTCGCCCGAGAGAGGTTTCGGGTTGCGCCCCTGGCGTTTCCGGATATAGGGCATGCCCACCATCAGGAAAGTGACCAGCACAGACCCCGGGTTGCCGGGCAGTCCCAGCACCGGGGTCCCCCCGATGGCACCAAAAGCCACCGGTTTCCCGGGCTTGATGGCCATCTTCCAGAGCGACAGACTGCCTGACTCCTCCAGCACTGCACGCACGTGGTCCTCTTCGCCCACGGATACGCCACCGCTGGTGATAACCAGGTCAGCGGCCTCGGCCGCACGCTGCAGTGTTTCGCGGGTCGCCTCGCGCTTGTCCCTGAGTGTTTCGCACAGAACGACCTCGCAACCGGCTTCGGTGAGCAGCCCCATCAGGGTGAAGCGATTGCTGTTGTAGATCTGGCCCGGCCCGAGGGGCGTGCCGGGGTCTACCAGCTCATCTCCCGTGGAGAGAATGGCGACTTTCAACCGCGCCAGGACGGCAACCCGGGCAACGCCCATGGAGGCCAGTAGTCCCATCTCATTGGGACGTACCTGTGTACCTTTTGCCAGAGCAAGATCGCCCCGGGTGAGATCCTGCCCCCGGCGGCGAATATTCTGCCCTTCGTCTACTTCCGCCTGTACAAGAATGCCGGATTCCGTCACCTCAATCCGCTCCTGCATGACCACCGAGTCGGCGCCCTCGGGAATCTCTGAGCCGGTAAAGATGCGCGCAGCGGTGCCGGGTTCCAGGGGCTTCGGCGCTTCACCGGCCGGAATCCGGGCCGAGACCGGTATTGGCCGGTCTCCATGCAGATCCTGTTTGCGCAGGGCGTATCCGTCCACCGCACTGTTGTCAGCCGGCGGCACGTCGGCCGGCACATAGTGGTTTTCGGCAAGTACCCGGCCCAGGGAGTCGGCCAGTGCGACGGTTTCAATCTGCGCAACCACCGGTGCTTCCGACAACAAGTGGTCCAGGGCATCTTCCAGGGGCGTGAGGTTTGGCTTGGCCATCAAGTCTTAACTCCGATCGGGATGTCTTCTGCCTCAGCGCTTGGCGCGCTGTCCAATGACTTCGTTGAGCCGCGACATTGGCTTCTCGGGTTTGCGCAAGACCAGCCCCGAGAAATTGCATGGTGTGTGACGGCTGTCCAGCTGACTGAGGAGAATGCCTTCCCAGCCGGTGCGGCAGGCGCCGGTCGAGCCGGGCAGGCAGAAGATCACCGTGTGGTTTGCCATTCCCGCCATCGCCCGTGACTGCACGGTTGATGATCCGATTTCGGCGGCTGACAGGCGGCGGAATTCCTCACCAAAGCCTTCGATGGTTTTGTCGAGCAAAGGCCTTACCGCCTCCGGTGTGCTATCTCGTTCAAGCAGGCCGGTGCCACCGGTAATGATCACTGCGTGCACCTGTGAATCGGCAATCCAGCCGGACAACAAGGCCCGCACCAGATAGACGTCGTCCGGCAGGATCCGGCGGGCGACCAGGTTGTGGCCGGCTTCGACCACGCTGTCCTCCAGAAATTGCCCGGACGTGTCCTGTTCAGGCCCACGGGTATCGGAGACGGTCAGCAGGGCAACGTTCAGGGGTTTCATTTCGGTACTGGGTACACTGCTCATGGATGGGCTCCATAATCGTTGAAAAGTTGTTATACGCCAGTATCGCCATCACGGGCTTTTAATGGAAGGGAGTAACCCATCAGGGGGAGGCGCCAGCGGCCGGTTGTGGCCGGTTTGGCGTGAAATTGCTGTTAATTTGTGCAGTGCACTTGACATTCGCCAGTCAGGTGGCCGATGATCGCTCTTGCCCGGCGAACGGTTGTTCCCACTCTCTGGCTTCAGTACCTTAATTCCGGACTCCATCTACACCGGTTGCTCCAACTGGCCAGCACCAAGTTCAGCGTTTTTTTACGATCAATACGTTCAGGGGCACCCCTGTCATTCCAATACTCGTTTACTTCCATTCCTGAAAATCCAACAAACTATGAATCTTACTGAACTCAAGCAGAAATCCGTGCCCGAATTGCTCGATATTGCGCAAGAGATGGGCCTCGATAACCTGGCTCGTTCGCGCAAACAGGATGTGATCTTCACAATCCTGAAGAAGCACGCAAAAAGCGGCGAAGACATCTACGGCGACGGCGTACTGGAAATTCTGCAGGACGGCTTCGGCTTCCTCCGTTCCGCTGACGCCTCCTACCTGGCAGGGCCTGACGACATCTATGTCTCTCCGAGTCAGATCCGCCGTTTTAACCTGCGCACGGGCGACACGGTCGCAGGCAAGATTCGCCCGCCCAAAGATGGTGAGCGCTACTTTGCCTTGTTGAAGGTCAGCGAGATCAATTTCGACAAGCCGGATAACGCCCGAAACAAGATTCTCTTCGAGAACCTCACGCCGCTGTTCCCTGACGAGCGCCTGATGCTTGAGGCCGGTAACGGCAGCACCGAGGATCTCTCCTCCCGGGTCCTGGACCTGGTGGCGCCCATCGGTAAAGGCCAGCGCGGGCTTATCGTTTCCCCGCCCAAGGCCGGTAAGACACTGCTGATGCAGAGCATCGCCCAGTCCATCACCCGCAACAATCCAGAGTGCCATGTCATGGTACTGCTGATTGACGAGCGGCCAGAGGAAGTGACCGAGATGCAGCGCACCGTGCGCGGCGAGGTCATCGCCTCCACGTTTGACGAGCCGCCGGCCCGCCACGTGCAGGTTGCTGAAATGGTGATTGAAAAGGCCAAGCGTCTGGTAGAGCACAAGAAGGACGTGGTCATCCTGCTGGATTCCATCACCCGTCTGGCTCGTGCCTACAACACGGTGATCCCGTCCTCCGGCAAGGTCCTGACCGGTGGTGTTGACGCCCATGCCCTGGAAAAACCCAAGCGCTTCTTCGGTGCCGCCCGTAACGTGGAAGAAGGTGGAAGCCTGACCATCCTTGCCACGGCGCTGGTCAACACTGGTTCCAAGATGGACGAGGTTATCTACGAGGAGTTCAAGGGCACCGGCAACATGGAGATCCATCTGGATCGCAAGATTGCCGAGAAGCGAACCTATCCGGCGATCAATATCCGCAGCTCCGGCACCCGTCGTGAGGATCTGCTGATGAGTGAAGCCGACATCCAGCGGGTCTGGATCCTGCGCAAGCTCCTGCATTCTATGGACGACGATACCGCCGCCATCGAGTTCCTGCTGGACAAGCTCAAGGACACCAAGACCAACGACGAGTTTTTCCAGTCCATGAAGCGTCGTTGATCTCTCCCTAAGCTAGGACTAGCGCCTCTGGTTTTGGGGGCGGGCAGAGCCGGGGAGAACCTCCCCGGACACGCCGTGAACCCATCCCTGGGGGCTCGGCATTGCCATCCCTGGCAATGCACGGTCCGGGGAGGTTCTCCCCGGCTCCGCCGTTCATGCCACGTGCGCGCAGTTTGTTCCAACTGCTTTAAAGCAGTCCAGCGACCACCGATCTCCGTAGTACTGGCATATCTGAACGGAGTAACCGATGAAATACAACGACCTGCGAGACTTCATTGACCAGCTGGAGAAGCTGGGTGAGCTGAAACGCATCAGCGTTGAAGTCGACCCCCATCTGGAAATGACCGAAATCTGCGACCGTACATTGCGGGCAGGTGGTCCTGCGTTGTTGTTTGAAAACCCCAAGGGCTATGACATGCCGGTGCTGGCCAACCTGTTCGGGACACCGAAGCGGGTAGCGTTGGGCATGGGGCAGGATAACGTCACGGCGCTTCGGGACATCGGTAAGCTCCTCGCGTTTCTCAAGGAACCGGATCCCCCCAAGGGTTTCCGCGATGCCATCGAAAAACTGCCGCTGTTCCGGCAGGTGATGCGCATGAGCCCCAAGGTACTGCGTTCCGCGCCCTGCCAGGATGTCGTGATCGAAAAGGATCAGGTGGACCTGTATCAGATTCCGGTGCAGCATTGCTGGCCTGGCGATGCCGGGCCGCTGGTGACCTGGCCACTGGTGATTACCCGTGGGCCCCATAAAGAACGCCAGAACCTGGGCATCTACCGGCAGCAGGTCATCGGTCGCAACCGTCTGATCATGCGCTGGCTGAGTCATCGCGGTGGTGCCCTGGATTTCCAGGAGTTCCAGAAGAGCAATCCCGGCCAACCCTATCCGGTGGCTGTGGCCCTCGGTGCCGATCCGGCGACCATTCTGGGGGCGGTGACGCCGGTGCCGGATACGCTGTCGGAATACGCCTTTGCCGGGCTGCTTCGCGGCAGCCGGACCGAGCTGGTCAAGGCGGGGCTGAGCGATCTGCAGGTGCCGGCAAGCGCCGAAATCGTGCTGGAAGGTTTCATCTACCCGGATGACATGGCGCCGGAAGGACCGTTCGGTGATCACACCGGTTACTACAACGAAGTGGACCACTTCCCGGTATTCACCGTAGAACGGGTCACTCATCGCCGGGATCCGATCTATCACAGTACCTATACCGGTCGCCCGCCTGATGAGCCGGCGATTCTCGGGGTGGCCCTGAACGAGGTCTTTATTCCGATTCTGCAGAAGCAGTTCCCGGAGATCGTGGATTTTTACCTGCCACCGGAAGGCTGTTCCTATCGCCTTGCAGTGGTGACCATGAAGAAACAGTACCCCGGCCATGCCAAACGGGTGATGATGGGGGTATGGTCGTTTCTTCGGCAGTTCATGTACACCAAATTTGTGATTGTCACGGATGACGACGTGAATGCCCGTAACTGGGAAGACGTGATCTGGGCGATCACTACCCGGATGGATCCAACCCGGGATACCACGCTGGTGGAGAATACGCCCATCGATTACCTGGACTTTGCCTCGCCGGTATCCGGCCTGGGTTCCAAAATGGGGATGGATGCCACCAACAAGTGGCCGGGTGAGACCACCCGGGAGTGGGGTGAGCCGATCGCCATGACCGAAGATGTGAAAAAACGCGTCGACGAGCTGTGGGATACCCTGGGTATTGAAAGTCCGGCATCGCGCCCCGACTGATATGGGCAGTGAACATCGGGCGGTGCGGCTTTGGCCCTCTGGTATCGCCTTCATTGCGGCGTCGGAGGCAGACTTGCTCGGCGCTGCCGCGCGGGCTGGCGTAGCTGTGCCGGCAGCCTGTCGCAACGGGGTATGTGAAATCTGCGAGGCCCGGTTACTGAAGGGCGCCGCGCTTAATACCCGAAACCAACAGACTATAAAGATCGGTGAGCGCTTGATGATGTGCCGTAGCATCGCGCTCACGGATCTGGAACTGGAGATATCCGCCGTTATGGCAGCTGGAAACAATCAGCCTGGCAAGTTTCAGGCAAAAGTCGTGGACGTAAGGTCGATCAGTCACGATGTCTATCGCGTTGAGCTACAGCTTCCGCGGCGTCGGGAGCTGTCGTTTCATGCCGGGCAATATCTGTCGGTCAATCTGCCTGATGCTGACCCCTGTTACTTTTCCATCGCCAGCAGTCCATCGGACCAGAATATCGAGCTGCATATCCAGGCGACCCCCGAGTGGGTGTCCGCGCAGAAGGTGATTGATGCCCTGACGTCCGGTGGCGAGGTAACCGTGGAGCTGCCCCATGGCAAAGCCTGCCTGGCGTCAGTGCCGACCAGGCCGCTGTTGCTGGTGGCTGCCGGCACCGGCTTTGCCCAGATGAAGAGCCTGGTGGATTACCTCCGGGAAACGTCCTACGACCAACCGGTCAAGCTGTACTGGGGAGTTCGTCGACACGAGGACATGTATCTTCGCGCCCTGGCACAGCAGTGGCAGGACGAGTGGCCCCGCTTCACGTTCCTGCCGGTGGTGGGAGATGACGAGGATAATGACTGGGCTGGCCATCACGACCAGCTGGTTCGCGCGGTGCTTGCATCCGGTATGGACTGGAAGAATGTGGAGGTCCATGCCAGCGGTTCGCCCACCATGGTGTACACACTGATGGATGCTCTGGTAGATGCGGGCCTGCCCGAAGAGGCGTTCTTTTCTGACGTGCTGGAGTACGCCCCCCGTTCGTGAAGCAGCCTGTGTAGTAGAATAAAAAAGGGCCAGATGAGACATTCATCTGGCCCTTTTTCATTACACCTTGGCGCTAAGCCCTCGGCATTGGCAGTTCCGGCAGCCCGTTATCCTTGGCCAGCCCCTGCATCAGCAATTTGACGCTGGCTTCTTCCTCGCCCATGTGGGCATTCAGGCGGCTTAGCTCTGCCAGTGCCTCCCGGCTCCGCTTCAGCCGCAGGCTGGTCTCGAAATATTCACGGGCCTTGCCCCAGAGTTCGTTGCGAAGGCTCAGCCGGCCCAGGGCCAGCAGAAGCTCGGGGTTGTTGGGCCGGTCTTTCAGCCATTGTTCGGCCAGTAACAACTGTTCATCCGGTTTCTGGCCCTTCACCCGCCCGTACAGATTGATCAGCTCATCGCTCCAGTGGTTGCGCAGCACCTTGCGCAACAGGGTTTCGGTCTGTACCTCGTCGCCAAGGCTGGCAAGCAGGCGGGCGTAGTCCCTTATGGTGTATTCGTCGCGACGCAGGAAGCCCGGCAATTCGTCCCAGAGCCTGGTCAGCGGTTCCAGGGATGCATCGGGATCCTGTTTCTGCTGGCGCCGGCAATCTTCCGCGGCACGCTCCAGCAGGTTATGCCAGACCTGGCGTTCCAGATCATTGAGTTCCGCTTCCGAGAGCACGCTGCGTTTGCGAAGTTCAGGCAATAACCTGGACAGTTCGCGCCAGTCTTCCAGGCGCAGATAGGTGTTTTTGAGCAGTTTCAGCACAAAGGGGTGATGGGGCGACTGTTTGCGAAGGCGAACCAGCGTGGCCAGGGCCTGTTCAAGGCGGTTGCCTGCCAGTTGCAGCTGGGCCTGGGTAATACCGACGGCCATGTCAGAACCGGGGGTGCTGTCGAAGGCCTTGCGCAGCAGATCATCCACGGCCTCGTGATCACCGGTTTCGAACGATGCTTGGGCGGCGGCAAGATAATTGATCAGGGGCGTGTCGGCATGGCTGGCGGAGGATGTCAGCAGTTTGCGGGCCCTGGGCCAGTTGCCTTCGGCCAGCGCCAGCAAACCCTGGGTGGTCCGGCGTCGGGCCCGGCGTTCATTGCCGCGGGCAATCCAGCCCGCCACCAGGCCGGTGCTGGTTCTGAGTCGGCGGATAAGGTTGATGGTCAGGACAGTCAGCACGATCAGGGCCACGATCAGGCCCAGCCCCACCCAGAAGTTGGTTTCGATCAGGTAATGGCCAAGGCTGATCCGGATGTAGCCCAGATCATATTGCAATCCGAGGGAAAGGCCGGTGCCAATCAGCAGCGCCAGCAGAACGATCAGTAACAGGCGAATCATGAATCATCGCCTCCATTACCGCCGTCGGCGTTGTCCTCGCCATTATCATTGTTGGCATTTAGGCGTCCGGCCAGCCGCTCCTTGAGCAGGTCCAGGGACTGACTGATATCCGGCAGCTCCGGGTCCACGTTCTTGCCGGCCAGCTCAGCCAGGGTGTCACTCAGGGCGGTGACCCGGGGATTGCTTGCGTTGTACCAGTCGTCAATGGTGGTTCGGGCCTTGGTAAGGGCGCGCTCATACAGCGGCTGGTTGCCCCGCAATACCGCCATCTCGGCCTCTTCCAGCATCAGCTGTAGGTTTAGTCGGGCATAGGCGCTCTGGTCGGGAGAGAGCAGCGGCTTGACCGGCTCGTCCATGCGGCGCACAACCACCACCTGCATCAGTGTTGCTTTCACCTTGTTCCAGGCCTGTACCACAGCGCCGGGTTCTTCGTCGGTTCCAGCGCTTTCTCCCTGTGCAGCGTTGACCACAAAGCCGGGCGCGTTCTCACTGATCAGGGCCTGGTCGGTAAGCTGGTGAATGCTGTCGATGGCCGCTTCCAGTGTCAGGTAGAGTCCGGTGCGGTCAACGCCGGTCAGGCCCTTGAGTGCGAGGATTTCGCGAGCCAGTTGCTGGCGAACCGGGTAGACACCGATGTCGTCGGATTCATTCAGCACTTCGTCTGCCGCTTCCAGGGCCGACATGGCTCCGCGGATGTCTTTTTCGATCATCAACCGCTGATTGGCAATGCGCAGAAGGTATTCCGCCTCGGCCAGCAGCCAGTCCGTGCGTGTGCGGTTTCCGGCTTCCAGCAGTTCACGGGCATTGTGGTCGATCTGGCGCTGCTGGGTGGCAATCAGTTCTCGCTGGCTCGCCAGTTTCTCTTCGAGGGACTGCAGGCGCTGGCTTTGCTGGCTGCCGCGGTCGCCATAGAGATCTTCAAGCTGGGCGGTGTCCTGCTTCAGGCTCTCGATTGTCTGCATGACAGCCTGGTGGTTGTTCCACTGTTGCCAGCTCCAGAGCGCCAGGGCGATTGCGATGATCAGGGCGAGAATGGCAACCAGCCATACCGGCCAGAGTTTCTGGCGAGCAGGCGGTTCCTTGGAAACGGTTGCGGGCAGTTGATTCGTTGTCTCTGTCACGGGCGTCCTTACTTGGCTTTTCCGGAGCCACCGTCCCGGCCGGCAAGTTGCGCTGCAACCGTGGCCACGATGTCGTTATCGGCAAGGCTTCCTGGTATACACGGATTTAGGAATCCCGCTGCCCGGGCCTGTTCGGCAACCCGATCTGCGGGAACAATCAATAACCTATCGTATAGATTATGGCCGCTATTCGCACATAGTGCGATGAGATTGTTCAAGGTTTCGCCCGACAGGGCGACGATGGCCTCCGGAGCAAAGGTATCGAGGGTGGCCCGGATCCGCTCCGGCGCGTGGTCAGGGCGAAAGCGGCGGTACAGGGGCAGCAGGGTCACGCGGGCGCCCCTGGCTTCAAGGGTTTCGCGGATCAGTTCGCGTCCGGTTTCCCCGCGAGCGAGCAGAACCCGCTCATGCTGGAGGTTTTGCAGTGACGGCAATGCCAGTAGTGCCTCGCTGGTCCAGCCCTCGGGCGGCCGCCGCGGGCTGAGACCGTGTTCCGCAAGCACGGCTGCGGTGCCGGCACCAACGCCATACCAGCGGATGCCCATGGGCACCTGGGGCCACCAGGTGTCCACCTCTTCCAGCAGCAGTCGGGCGGCAAACGGGCTGACCGCGATCACATGGGAAAATTCATCAAGGCTCAGAATGAGTGTGCGGCGCTCGGGCGTTTCCGGCAGAGGTTCCCGGTCAATCAGTGGCAGGATATGTACATCGGCACCGGCTGCACGAAACCGGCTGGCCAGGCGCGATGCCTCGGGTTCGGGCCGGCAGATCAGAATCCGCCGGCCGTTCAGGTCGGGATCAGGTTGGTGTGTGGCCATAGATTTCAGCCAGCACCTTGTCGGCTCCGAGAGCCAGCAGATCCTCGGCCAGTTCCCGGCCCAGACGTTCGCCTTCGGCCCGTGGCGCGCGGCCTTCGACCCGGAAAATCTGGGTGCCATCAACTGCGCCCACCAGGCCCCGCAGCCAGATTGTATCGTCGTCTTCAAGAAGCGCGTACGCCGCGATTGGCACCTGACAACCACCCTCCAGCCGACGGTTCAGAGCCCTTTCGGCAGTGACGCGATCCCAGGTGTCTTTGTGCTTCAGGGGTTCAAGCATGGCTAGCAGATCCTGGTCATCGACCCGGCATTCAATGCCCAGGGCGCCCTGGCCGACCGCCGGCAGCGACAACGTGTCGGGCAGGCAGTAGCGGATGCGCTCGTGAAAGCCCAGGCGCTTGAGCCCGGAGCTGGCCAGTACAATCGCTTCGTATTCGCCGGCATCCAGCTTGGCCAGCCGGGTGTTGACGTTGCCCCGCAGCACGCGAATTTCCAGGTCCGGGCGGTAGGCCCGCAGCTGGGCCTCCCGGCGCAGGCTCGCAGTGCCAACCACGGCGCCGTGGGGCAGGGCGTCAACGTTGTCATAGTGGTTGCTTACGAAGGCATCGGTCGGGTCTTCCCGCTCGCAGATCGCCACCAGCCCCAGTCCTTCCGGGAATTCCATGGGCACGTCTTTCATGGAGTGGACGGCCAGGTCTGCGCGGCCGTCCAGCATGGCTTCTTCCAGTTCCTTGACGAACAGGCCCTTGCCGCCGATTTTCGCCAGGGGCACGTCCAGGATCTTGTCGCCCTGGGTCTTGATCTTGACCAGTTCCACGGTGATGTTGTCGTGCAGCCTTTCCAGTTCGGCCTTGATGAATTCCGCCTGCCACAGCGCCAGTGCGCTGCTGCGGGTTGCAATGCGAAGGGTACGTTTGGACATGACACTCACTGTCGGTTCGAAAAAATGTCCGCCAAGGTTACCTTGTGGCGGCAGAAAAGTCCCGCGGCTACCACCTTTGGGAGTCATGCTGGTTCAGCCTGGCTGGTGCTCCTGAAGCCACTGGCGCACGTTGCTGGCATGGCGGCGGCTGACCGGCAGTTCGCCCCGGCCTTCCCTCAGGGCGACCAGGTTGTGGCCATCCGGCGTCCGTCTCAGTGCCTGGATAAAGCGAACCCCCACCAGGGTGTTCCGGTGGATCCTGAGCAGGGTGCTCGGGTAGCTGTTTTCCAGTTCCTTCAGCGTGTAGTCACACACGGTTTCGCCCCGGTCGTGATGGATGGTGACGTATTTTTGATCTGCCTCGCAGTAGAGGATTTCCGACAGATCGATCAGCTCGGTGCCGCGGTGCGTGCGCACCGCCAACTGTTCCTGGCTGTGGGCAGCCTGGCCGTTGAGTGCCTGCAACTGTACCCGGTTGACCCTGCCGGCCCGGGCCAGGGCCTCCGCCAAGGCCTCTTTGCGAACCGGTTTGAGCAGGTAGGCGATGGCCTGCACGTCGAATGCCTGGATAGCGTAGTGGTCGTAGGCCGTGCAGAAGATCAGCGCCGGTGGATTGGCCAGCTGGCTAAGTCTGCTGGCGGCCTCCATGCCGTCCATGCCCGGCATCCGGATATCCAGCAACAGTATGTCTGGCTCCAGTTCCGCCACCTGTTTCAAGCAACTGTCGCCGTCTGCAGCTTCGCCACAGACCCGATACCCCGGAACCGCCTCCACCAACCGGCGGATGCGTTCCCGGGCCAGGGGTTCGTCATCGGCGATCAGGACGCTGCGGGTATCAGTCATGTCTTGTCTCGGTTCCGTTGGTCAGGGGTTTATTGTTTTCGGGCTCTCTGCTCGCCGGCCTTCCGTCGCGGCAGTCGCAGGGTAACCGTGTACACATCGTGCTGGTGGCTGTGTTTGAGCACCGCCGGCTCACCGAAAAGCGCCCGTAGCCGTGACTGAATGTTGGCCAGCGCCATTCGGTTGCCGTCATGTTGCTGCTTATTCTGGTCCGGCTTTGGATTCTGTACCAGCAGGTAGACAAATTCGCCTTTGGCCTGGGCTTCAATCCTGACGGTGCCACCGTCCGGGCGCGGCTGGATACCATGGTAGATGGCGTTTTCCACCAATGGCTGCAGTGTGAGCGGGGGAATGGCCTGGTGCTCCAGGCCTTCTTCAATCTGCCATTCCAGTTTCAGGCGGTCGCCCAGGCGCAGTGCTTCGATGGCCAGGTAACGCTGGCACAAAGCCAGTTCCCTCGATAGCGGAATCAGCTGGTCGCCGGTGCGAAGGCTGGCGCGAAACAGTTCCGAAAGATCCAGAACGGCTTCTTCGGCCCGTTCCGGATTGATGGCAATCAGGCTGGCAATGGTGTTCATGCTGTTGAACAGGAAGTGTGGCTGAATGCGGGCCTGCAGTGATGCCAGATGCGCCTGCATTTCCGCTTCACGCTGCTGTTGCCACTGGTGCTGCAGGTAAAAATAGCGCAGCACCATGAGCACGATCAGCAACGCCAGCAGCATCTTCTTGGCCACGCCCTGCCAGACAGCCACGCCGTCCTGGGGGTGCAGGACGCTGTCTGCAAACAGGCTGAAGGCGAGCACATCCAGCAGCACAATGGCGACGATGGTGGTTGTCGCACCGGAGACGGACATCCGTGCAAGCCGGGTGCGCAAAAGGCAGATCAGGGCGGCACTGGTGAGGGTGGTCCACTGCACGAACAGCGACAACAGCCCGAAGTAATTCCAGTCGATCCAGCCCCGCTCCGCCTGCACGATGGCGAGCACCAGAACCAGCAGTTCACTGGTGACCAGCAACAGGAACACGGCCCGTACCCGGCACAGGTCCGGAACGAAGAACTCGCTCTCTGTCACACCTTTGTCCCCGTTACGGGGTGTCTCCTTTACCCGGGTCAGAATGGTATACTCCCGCCACGTTCAATGTACCCAGCTCCCGCCAGATGATGCCGGGCTGTCAGCAGGAAAGATAGACCATGTTTTGTACCACAAATAATGTAACTCTCCTGTTGCAGTCTTAAACCACCCCTTTATACTGAACAAAAATACAGTATTGGAGATCCGAGGGTGGAGTTCCTTCTTGCTACACCAGAGTTTGGAATCAGGGGCCACTCCTATGAAGGGTTCCCGATTCTTCTCAAATCCAATCATGATGTGTTTGTCGAAGGAATGGAATTTCTCGTTCATCACTGCTTAAAACGTGGAAGTGTGCAAAGCCGACGTAGTTGGGAAACGTTTGGAAGGGATCTGTGTGATTATTTCGAGTTCATTGAAGCCAATGGGTTTGATTGGAGAGAGCTTGATCACCGAAATCACGAAACCCTGTTAGCCCTGTATCGCGACGTTTCTTTTGATCGATTTAACCTTAGCGCCTCCACGGTAAACCGACGACTTCACCTGGTGATCAAGTTTTATCAGTTTGCCCTCAAACAAGGTTGGGTAAGCACGTTGCCGTATGACCTTGAAACGGTGAGAGTCAGACAGACAAAGGGTTTCCTGGCACACACAGACACGTCCGGGGGGTATGCCGTAAAGCCTGATGTACTGCTGAAAACCACGCCAACCAAGATCAAAGTCCTCAACAAAGAGCAGGTCGATGAGCTGCTGAAAACCATCAAGAACAAAACTCTCCGATTGATCGTTCGGTTGGCGTTGCTAACGGGTTTGCGTAAAGAAGAGCTGCTGACAATTCCAGTTCACTACATATCTGCACCCCGGTCGATCTCGGCTCGAAGTCATGTGGTGGTTGAGCTTGATCCCCAAGAGATGAGCACCAAGGGAGACAAACCACGGACGATCCATGTGCCGATATCATTGATGACGGATCTCTGGGATTACGTGATCCACGAGCGTCACGAAACGATCCGCAAACACGGGACAGACCCAAAAGCCCTCTTTGTAACCGCCAAGGGCAACCCCTGGAGCATTCGAACCTCGCTCAACAATCAACTGAACCGATTGAAGCTGTCGTTCGCCTGCCATCCCCACATCCTTCGTCATACATACGCGACGCACACGTTGAAATCACTGATGTCACGGAAGAGCACCACGTTCAATCCGTTGATCTATGTCCGAGATCGCCTCGGCCACAGCAGCATCACGACTACGGAAAAATACCTGCATTTCCTCGACGACATCGAAGACGATTTGCGCACAAGCTATCAGAGAGAAATTGAAGAAACGGCGAAGGAGGCGGCCTGCGCATGAAAAAGGATTTCACGCTAGAGAGGCATGAGGTTGGTGTTCAGGAGTGTGGCGAGACTGCAATCGAGGGGACAATCACCACCGTTGATCAGGCGCGTGTTTCAAAACCGGCGAACACCGTCGTTGCGTTTCCCGAAAACGCAACAAGCGCCAGAAATGCGGACTTCGGGCCATTTTACGGCCAGGGCTATGACAACATCACCGCTGCCTGCCAACGCACAATCGAAAGGCTGGTCGCAGAAAGCGTCAAAACCAATGGAAAGTCTCTCAGCCCGAGCACGATTGCGAGTTACTGGAAAGATGGCTTTCGTAACTTTGCGCCCTTCCTGTCGTTACTCCACGCCGCTAGTGGTGAGCGCCTTACCATGGCCGATCTCGACGCCGACAGCATCAAACAATTCCTCCAGTACTTGAGAAACGAGCCCCTCAAATACGGCGCGCAGAAAAACTACTTCTCTCATACCAAATCTCTGCTTGTGGCATGCCATCGGTTCGGGTTCTGGCCAGAAGTGGATATGAAAACGGTCTGGCCTGCCAGTCCGTTTCCGAGTTCTAACAGGCGAACTAAGGGCCAGAGGGCGCTTAGCAAGAATGAAAAGCGGTTTTTGATCAAAGCGCTGCGAAAAGACATGGAGCGTATTGTGGCTCACTCGGAGCCACTGGGTCGCTATGACTTGGCCGTATGCGTCTTGTCCATTGCGCTGTCGACCGGAATGAACCTGACGCCCATCCTGGAGCTGACCACAGACTGCGTACAGCCTCACCCGCTCAAATCCAACCTGCGGCTGTTAGTGAGCTTTAAACGTCGTGGTAACGCCACGCAAGTTGTCGCACTGAGAAAGTCTGAGGAAGTGTCAGAGATGGCCAGTATCCATCTCTATGCCGCTGATGCCATTGATCTGATCGTTGCGAGGAACGCTACGACACGCGCCCAGTTCGATGACTCAAATCGGCTGCTGGTCTACGAGGGAACTCGTAGCAAGTTCGTGGGCAAAGCATGCCGACTGACGAACTCCATATTGAATTACAGCATCAACGCATTTGTTGACCAGCACCAGCTTAAAACGGACGATGGTAAACCGCTCACATTGAATGTCAGCCGGCTGCGCCAGACGCTCTTGAATCGTGTGTGGGAAATGTCGGGGCAGGACCCCTTGGTGGCGGCCAGAACAGGCCGACATGCCGTCTCAACGGGCAATGCCCACTACTGGGAAGCACCACCGGAAGCGGAAACCGACATGCGGTTTTTAGGCGAGGCGCGTGTTCAGGAGCTTCTTAGCCAGCCGAATATTATCGCCAGTGACCGAACACCCGTTTCGTCGTGCAAGGATGTCCGTCGCGGGCAGCGCGCCCCGAAAAACGGCGAGCCCTGTCAGGACTACCTCGGCTGCTTCCGATGTAAGAGCTTCGTGGTGACCGGCGATGACCTCTATCGCCTGTTCAGCTTCTACTGGGCCGCCCTGCGCAATTACGACACCTTCGGCGGCAAACGCTGGACCAAGTACCTCAAGCAAGTGATTCGACTGATCGATGAAGAGATTGCGCCTCACTTTGGTCAAGCGCTCGTGAATGAACAGCGCGAGAGAGCGAAACACCAGCCGCACCCGTTCTGGCGAGACCTGAGCATGGCGAGGATGGCGGTATGAGCAAGATTACCGGCGCAGAGGTGCTGGCCGACCGTGAACGTTTGCTGCGGGCTTTGCCCCAGGGTGAAGGACTTCACGGTATCATCACCACGGACCGGGCCGATGGGGTGTTATATGCGCTTTCCCGGTATGAAGACCCGGAGTGGTGGTTGCCCAGAGCCAAGAGCACTGGAAACCGGAGGGATTGCGAGCGGAGGATGGATTTTACCCGGATCAAAGGCGATCAACTGAGATCCGAAGCCAAAATCCTCATGGGCCGAACAATCTGGGGCGAAAAGGCGCTGAGCAATGCCTCGGTCTTCACTATTTTCCAGAATCTGGTGCTCTGGCTGAACTGGTTGCACGACCAGGGGATCTCCGGTCTGGCGCAGGTCACGCCTCTCGTAGCGGTCCGCTACGTTCAATACGTCCAGCGTTTGACCCCGCCGCATAAGCCGGGGAAACAAATTAGCAGCATGACGAAGTGGAATCGCTTGTCGACTGTGGAACGAAGCTGGAAATTACTGCGCGATACCTCCCACGGATTTGAGCATCCATGGCCCGAAAGCTCGGCTATCGCGCTGTCCGGACATAAGAGATCAAACAAGGCCAAGACTGACATCATTCCTGATGACATTCTTCGGCAACTGTTCCAGCACGCCGAATTTCTGCTCAATCGAGCCGACGACTTGTTGAAGCATCGGGATGCCCTAGCTGACTTCCAACCCTGTTCTAAAAACCATAACGATCAATGGGAGGAGCGGGTCGAGTTTTTGAAAACCCGAGGTTGGGATCAGGGGCTAGGTGCACTGGGTACGACACTGCGCGACCTGCGTGACGGTTGTTTCGTGATCATTCTGGCGACGACCGGTATCCGGGCCCATGAACTCGGAAACATCCGGAGGGATCAGTGGTACAGCGAAGTTCGAGATGGCGAGCGGTTCTACTTCCTCGGCTCACGTTCGGACAAAACTCATGCGGGCGAAACATCATGGCTGTGCCCGGAGATTGCGATTGAGGCGGTAAAGGTGCTGGAGCGGCTGGTAGAGCCCTTGCAGGCTGAACTTGAGCAGGCGCTGAAAGAAGCCAAAGTAGTGGGAGACCTGAACAAAGTGACTTGTCTTGAAAAGTGCTCAGGTTGCATCGGTCTGACCAAGTTAACGCAAAAGAGAAACAGTATTTCTCTGCTGAGTGGCC
Organism: Marinobacter sp. DSM 26671; assembly: GCF_900112835.1. Classification (NCBI taxonomy): domain Bacteria; kingdom Pseudomonadati; phylum Pseudomonadota; class Gammaproteobacteria; order Pseudomonadales; family Marinobacteraceae; genus Marinobacter; species Marinobacter sp. DSM 26671. Next base: position 85,955 of record NZ_FONF01000020.1, read on the forward strand.
TCGCTCTGCACCGAAGGCTCGGGAAGTTTGCGAAGGACCTCGGGATAGATTGGAAGCTTGCTTCACACCAATTCCGGCGTACTTTTGCTAACTACGTGGTGCATCACAAGCTGGGTGACTTGCGGTATCTGCGAGATCACTTCAAGCACTGGAGCCTGGATATGACCATCCTGTATGCAATGAACGAGGCGCAGGATCTGGAGCTCTATGACGAAATCTACGCCGCTTTTGACGGCAAACGTCAGGCGATTGTCGGTCATTGGTTGGAGCCTGATACTCGGCTTTCCGGTGGCATGGCCGGCCATATCCGCCAAATGCGAAGCCGCTCGGAAGAAGTCCGTACCTATAAAGATCGGAAAGAGATGATTGAGGCCATCAGCGAGCTGGTGTACCTGCGGTCCACCGGCATCGCCTGGTGTACCAACGATACCGGCGTGGACTGTGCAGGCGGCCAATGCGAGGATTGCGAGCACGGTTGTATTGACGATAGCCAAAAGCCGTTCTGGGAAGGACTTTACCTGCAACAGATTGAGCTTCGACAGATCGATGATCTGGATGACTCGGGATCAAAGACGGTCGAGCGCACCATGGAACGCTGCGAGAGGGTGTTGACCGATCTCGGCGTGGACATCAACCGTCTCAAGGAGCAACTGACCGATGTCGACGTCATCTGAATCCGAGACCCACAAGCGTATTCGGCTGGCCATTGTTCGATTGGAAAAAGGCCAGCCTAAGGTCGTTGAGAAGGGCAGGAAAGTCTCGGTGGCCGCTGTTGCCGAAGAGGCCGGAGTCAGTCGTGCCTTGATCCACAAAGACTACCCAGACATGCTGGAACGCATCCGGGGCAATTCCAACAAGGCGATCCAGAGACAGCGTGACGAGAAGCACGAGAAACTCAAGGAAGAGCGTTTCAAGAATCGTCAGTTACGGGAAAAAATCGTAGATTTGACCGAGCAGCGCAACGAACTTGCTTCGAAAAACGCGACTCTTGAACTCGAAAATCGCCGGCTCTCGGCAATCTTGGAAAGTAAAAACGTTAGAGTTTTTAGGGGGAAATCGGGTGAGTAGCGCTACGCAGATTTTGGCCAGAACCTTTTTCTCCCGCTTCTAAACAAAAGCGAACGTTCGCCGCAGCCCAAATCAAGGGCTTTCATGCTCCAATCGACTAGGTTTTTATAAGTATTGAAGAACATGAATACATTAAGCTTTTGGACCACGCAATTGCTCAGCAAAGCCCCTATTACCTGGTGGCGGGGCTCCAACTGGCCAACATGACCCAGTCTGATTTCGAAAACACCCGTGATAGCTTTTTATCCTTACAGCCTTTGAGTTCGCCTGCCCCTGGGCCAATAGACGACGACAATTTCCGATTCCGTATTAAGACACGCCTGCCTTCCCGAAGAAACCGGATGCCAAACTTCGCACATAAAGAGTGCTTTGCCCGGTTTTCTGTCTCAGAGCAGCGCATTTTTCACAACCTCCACAAATACGAAAACTCACAACCTCCTGAAATAAAGCGTTATTTTAGGCTTGGCACAGCCTATGCTGTAGCGAATATAACTGGTTATAACAGGTTGTGATGAGGCAGGTATGGAAAGGCTACCGAGTGATACAGACGTAATGCCAATGGCGTTTTTTCAGAAGGTGAAGCAGGGCATCTGGCAAAAAATTCTGGACGGCGCCGGCCAGTCCCTGCTTTACAAGAACCTTTACTACCGGGGCGACTGCTCCCGCTTCGGCATGGAAATCGAGCGAGCCCATCTGGGTTAATTCAGCGAAACGCCATTGTTTATGAACACTGCAAAACAGGACCTGGAAACCATTGCTATAAAGTTCATTGACCGTGGCAAGCTTGCGTTCGGTGACTTGGTAGTCTTGCGTACCGTGGATCTTTTCCTAGAAATGGTGGGTTGCAGAAGTACGAGCATCACTATCTGGACCAGCTCTCCGGTGGTATGCAGCAGCGGGTGGACATTGCCCACGCGCTGGCAATCTACCCACGGATTCTATTGATGGACGAACCCTTTGCCCCGCTGGATTACCAGACCAGTCTGATGATGCAAGACATCCTGGTGAACTTGTGGGAGGAATTCAACACCACGATTGTGTTTGTGACTCTCGACGTGGACGAGTCGATCTTCCTGTCTGAACTCATTCTACTAACGAGCGCTGCGCCTAGGCGCAGCGTGAAGGGCAATGCCAATTCCTTGCCCTGGCCACCGGATCAAATGATCTCCTCTGAGACTGATTTTCTGGAAATCAAACGTGAATGCATGGAATTCATCCGTGTTGAAAGCGTGCGGATGTTCTAGGCCCGACTATGTCCATGGAACCCCTGATTCTGGTTGTCTGTTTTCTCGGCGCCCTGGTGCAGATCACGACTGGCTTGGGCTTCGGTCTGATTGTTGCGCCATTGCTTCTGGCCTA
>NZ_FONF01000022.1:0-60539 GCF_900112835.1 Marinobacter sp. DSM 26671
GCATCTGAAAAACACGCCCTTCGAACGTATGAGTGCCGGCACCTTGCGCTTGAAGCTGATCAAGGTTGGCGCAGTCATCATCCGCAACACCCGCCGAATACGGGTGTTGATGAGTGATAGCTATCCACACAAGAACGATCTCTCAGCACTGGTTCAGCGCTTGGTGCCCCAGTAGATAATCGGGCTCCCCCGGCCCGATACCAATGGGGGAAAGGGGGAGTTGTGCCTGAATGCCGGAAACTGGCTAAATAATCGCCAACTTCGACCATGACCACTCGGATCTGGCACTACCAGGCTTGGTCTGCGAAGGTTGTTGGAGCACTATGAGAAATCCGGGCTAATGCCAGCAATTGATCGACATTCAGGTCGCGGCCTTCGAGCCAGGGTGTCAGATACAGTCGCAATAGCGATCGGGAGAAATGATCAAAGCCGGACGCCACCGAGGTGTGCGTGGTAAACAGATTGGTCGCCCTGGTTGCGGTTCGAGCCGTCTGGAAATCACTTTCATGGCAATCCTGCCAGCTGAAAGCCCTCTCTATCAGCGCCAGGGCGCAGTGGCCCTCATTCAGATGGCAGAGTGACGGCGATCTCCCCAGTTGTTCCAGCAGACGCCAGCCACCGATGCCCAATACCATTTCCTGTTGCAGGCGCTTTTCCGGGTCACCGGTATAGAGTTCGCTGGTGATACCCCGGTCGCCCGGTTCGTTTCGGGGGTCGTTGCTATCGAGCAGCAACAGCTCGCAGCGGCCCACCTGGGCCTTCCAGGCCCGAAGGCGCACGTGTCGTCCCGGAAAAGGCACAATCACCCTCACCCACTGGTCGTCAGCGTCCCGCAGGGGCGAGACGGGCAGCATGGTGGGGTCGTTGTAAGGATAGAACTCCAGCTGTTCGCCATCGGTGCTGATGGCCTGGCGAAAGTAGCCCTGCTGGTACAGCAGACCCACCGCCATGACTGGTGCACCCAGATCGCTGGACGCCTTCAGAAAATCGCCGGCCAGTACGCCCAGACCACCGCTGTACAGCGGCAGCGATTCGCTCAGACCATATTCCATGCAGAAATAGGCAACGCCCTCGCCCAGATCGCCAGGACAATCGGTCGAATACCAGGTGTCAGCCTCTGTAAAAGCATGGTGAGCATGTATCTGCTCACGGTAGTGTTGCTGAAAGTCGGGGTCTGCGGCCAGCTCTTCCAGCCGCTCCCCGGACACGCTGTTCAACACCAGCCACGCGTTCCGGGTGGTGTCCCAGATGTCCGAATCAAGAGCGCGCCAGAGCTCATCGGTACCGTGATGCCAGGTCCACCGAAGGTCCAGCGCCAACTGGAACAATCCGTTCAGGGATTCCGGCAAGGACCGCGGGGTATAGGCTGCCAGGGTCAAATTTGAACTCCGCTCAGGTTGGTCGGGACATCATCGAGCGGTATAACCGCCATCAATCACCAGTTCACTCCCGGTCACAAACTTGGATTCGTCGGAGGCGAGATAGACAGCGCCCCAGGCAATATCATCCGGCTCGCCCATGTGACCGACAGGATGCATTGCCGCTGTGGCCTTTTTAGCTTCCTCCGGGTCCTGCCCAGTCGTTTTGAGGTGGGCCTCAACCAGCGGAGTCCAGATAAACCCGGGGTGAATGGAATTGCAGCGAATGTTTTCAGTGGCATACAACAGGGCGTCGGTTTTGGACATCAAACGCACGGCGCCCTTGGAGGCATGATAAGGCGGAATATCCGGCGCACTCACCAGCCCATAAATGGATGACAGGTTGATAATGCTGCCAACGCCCGCTTTTTTCATATGGGGAATGGCGTGCTTGGTGCAGAAAAACACGCCCTTGACGTTCACATCCTGAACATGGTCCCACTCTTCTTCCGTGAGTTCATGGGTCGGCTTGTTCGCCCCGGCAATGCCGGCGTTGTTCACCAGTACAGTCGGACTACCGAAGGTATTGGCAACGGCGTCCAGAACCTGTTTGACCTCTTGTTCCTTGCTTACGTCACAGTGCCAGTAACCCGCCTTCAGACCGCGGCCTTCAAGTTGTTTAGCCAGGGCCTCTCCCTCGGAATCCTGGCAGTCGAGAATGGCGACAGCAGCGCCCTCCTCTGCCATTCGGAGCGCTGTTGCGGCTCCGATGCCAACGGAGCCACCGGTGATCACGGCCACTTTACCTTTAAGTCGTTCCATGAACAGATCCTCTCCCTTGGGTGTTCTTCAGGCTTGTTTCCTGCGGGCAGGAAAATAATTGACTGGCATGTGGTGGTTTTTAAGCCAGTTGATCAGTGAAGAAATTGTAAAACTGTCGTTCTCGACGCCTTCAAAATCGACACCAAGGCCGCGGTCTGACTTCCGCACAACATGGGCCTTCAGCCGACGGAACCGCTTTTCCTGGGTATCCGGAAAACGGAACTCCAGTTCCACAGTCTGGTTTAACTGAACGTCAGTGTAGTCCGTGGCAATGAACAGACCACGTTTGGAGGCGTCGCGAATCTGACCGGTCGCAACCGGCATCCCGCGCTTGTATACCAACAGCCCAAGCTTTCCCTGTACGCGTTTACTGAGTCTGTGTTCCATGTTCCCCCCTCGTGACTCATCTTGAACGCCAATTGTTGATACTGCTTGTGTGTTATATCGAAGGTTGGGGCCCGCCTCTTTGATACTGATCAAAAAATGCTCAGACCGGAGGGAGGCGCCCATGTCGTTTTACCGATTCAGCGATTATTTTCGACAAGTCTTTCTCGGGAAAATTCCAGTCCAGTTGCCATGTCCAGTTATTTGTAATGGTGCCCGGCGTATTGAACCTTGCCTCGGTTCCAAGACCGAGGAAATCCTGCATAGGCACCACGGCCACTGAGCAGACCGAACGGAACGCCGCTTCAATTACCGGCCATGGCATCCCATCACCACTGGTGGCCAGATAATCGTTCACATAGTGCCGGGTACGGTCATCCAGGCTGCGGTACCACCCCAGTGTTGTATCGTTATCGTGGGTGCCGGTGTAGACAAGATCCCGGGGCTGGTGGTTGTGAAGCAGATGCGGATTGTTTGGGCTGCCGTCGAAGCCAAATTGCATCACCGTCATCCCTGGCAGTCGGAAGCGATGACGAAGTTCTTCCACATCGTCGCTGATGATGCCGAGATTTTCGGCCACCAGGGGTAAATCCGGGAAGCGGTCGAAGCAGGCCTGTAGAAAATGGTCAGAGGGGCCGGGAACCCAATAGCCGTTTCGTGGTTGAGGGGCCTCAGCCGGGATCTCCCAATAGGCCTGAAGCCCCCGAAAATGGTCTATCCGGATCAGATCGAACAGATGGCGCTGGCTTTCGAGCCGTTGAAGCCACCACTGGTAGCCATCTTCCGCCATGATCTGCCAGTTGTAGAGTGGATTACCCCAGTGCTGACCTTCCTCGGAAAAATAGTCCGGCGGCACACCGGCAACCACAGTGGGTTCGCCCCGGGCGTCCAGTTTGAAGAACTGTCGGTTGGCCCAGACATCGGCGCTGTCTTGAGCGACAAAAATGGGGATATCACCAAACAGCAAAACATTGCGGCTTCGTGCATAGTCCCTGAGTGCCTGCCACTGGTGGTGGAACAGGAACTGCTCAAACCTGATGCGAGCCAGTCTGGCCTGGTTTTGGTCGACAAAGGCCTGCAAGGCAGCCGGCTCCCGATCCCTCAAGTGCTCTGGCCACTGGAGCCAGCCTGGCGACTCCTGAACCTCCCGGATTGCGCAGAACAGACAGAAATCATCCAGCCAGTAATCATTTCTTGCCCGGAAAGCTTCAAATCCGGCCAGATCAAGGCCCTTCCGGCCTGTGGCATGGCCCTCGTAAAACCGTTGGGCGGCGATGGCCAGCAGCTGCTGGCGGGATTCGGCGATAGGCTGGGCCAGTTCAGCGTCGGCCAGCAGTCCGGTCTGCAGCAGTTCAGCGAGGTCAATAAAATCCTGGTTGCCCGCGTGGGCACTCAGGGATTGGTACGGTGAAAGATCCTGGTGTGTCGGTCCAATAGGCAGTGTCTGCCAGATGGTGATTCCACTGTCGGCCAGAAATTCGACGAACCGGCGGGCGCCGGCGCCCAGAACACCCAGACTTCCGGGCAGACAGGTCGGGTGAAGCAGTACACCGGCCCGTCGAGCACTGAACAGATCCTTGTCGTTCGCTGAAGTCATGCAGGATGATCCGCCTCATGACCCGGCCGCATGGTACCGCCGCGAGCCGGTTCTCCACTGCCCTGGCTGAGCTTCTGGAACACGGATGGCGGCGCCGGGTAGCCGATCATTTCATAGAGATTGACTAGGTGGCGGCGATACAGATGCTCAAAGTCGCTGACGATCTGGGCTGGGTTATAGTCACCAAACCACCAGAACCAGTCGGACCCTTCGCAGATAGCCAGTTGCTGCATGGCGGCTGCTTTCTGCTCCGAATTGAGGCTGCCATTGTCCATCACCCGGTCGAAATGGGTTTTGGCTTCACAGAGCAGATCCCAGGCCCGGTTCTTGTCCGGGTCACCGATCCAGGTGGAGAACGTACCGTAAATCCAGCTGCCGGCTACAAGATGTGGCAAATGAACCGGTGCGGCTACCGGGTTCGCCACCAGATCGGCATAAGTGGTCAATCTGAGCCGGGGGTGGTTTGCCAGTACCCGATAAAGTTCGTCGAGGAAGTGAAAACCGTTCTCGGGGTAATACTCCCAGGCATTTTCGCCATCCATGATCACGGAAATCACCGGCTTCGTCTTGCCCTTGGCCTGCCCCGCAATGTTTTCCATGTGATGCACCAGGTCGCCAACGGCATCCCTGGCATGCCAGTCTGCGTAAGTAAAACCGATCAGATCCGACAGTCCGTCGTCACGGAAGAAGACGGCGGTATCCGATTCGCCGAACGTATACGGCTGGTGAATCCCGGCATCGGGCAAATCCGGGTTGTCCTGCCGGGCCAGATTGAGGCTGTTGTGCGCCACAGAATCTCCGCTGGCAGTCCATCGGAATTGATGTTGATCCAGCAGGCCCAGTGTGGCCTGGCTAAGGCCACCCTCGGAAGCCCAGCAGCCGGAGGGATCAACACCGAAGAAACGCTGAAAAACGGTCCTTGCCTGTTGGAGCTGCCATACGGCGCGCGCTTCACCCTCCGGATAATGGCTGTGTGCTGGCAAAGCGATATCCGGCATGGCCTCGCGGGCAGCACCCAGGTCGATCAACAGAGGGAGCATTGCATGGGTGTAGGGGCTGACAGACAGCTCCACCTGCCCTTTTTGCGCAAGATGCCGGTACCTTGGGCCGATGCCGGATAACACATCAAAAATCACGTCGAGAAGAGCCTTCCGGTCATCCATCGAAAAATTGTGGCCCTTCTCCTGAAGGCTCTGGATGCAATGGCTGCTTCTGCGGATGGTTTCTCCCATCCAGCCAAGGTGGTACCAAACCAGCAAGTCGGAAAGAAACCGACTTGAAATGTATCTCTGCAGCTCGGGCTTTTTGCGGTAAACCTCTGCAAGCTCCGCCAACTGCGCGTAGGCCGGATACCGATTGATGATCCGTTCCCGGTTGGCCCGCAGAGACTTTTCGATCAATCCCAGAAACGCAGGCGTTCCGGTTTCCGGCAACTGTTCCGCAACCAGAGCTGCGAGCAAAGGATCGCCGATCTCGCCAGCGCCATGGCGCCATTTTTCAATCTGGATAAGGTAGGTCTCGATCTGCTCAAGCAGAACCGGGGCAAAATTGACTACCGCCCTGGCGTCCGGATTCGCTTCCAGATGCGCCGCCATGTCGCTGTAATCCTTGATGGTATGAAGGTACACCCAGGGAAACAGGAACTGATCAGTGCGCATATCCTGATAAGACGGCTGGTGCATGTGCCAGCAGAGTACAACCGGTGTTTTGGTGTCAGAGACCATGGGGATAATCCTGCCCGAGCATCTCGGGCGTGATCAGCACAATACCTTTGGGCGATACATGAAACCGCTTCCGGTCATCGGCCTCGTCGAAACCTATCCTCGTCCCTTCGGGGATGCGGCAGCCACGATCAATCAAGGCATTGCGGATGTGGCAGTGACGGCCAATCTCGACATCCGGGTAGATGACCGAATCCGAGATTTCACTATAAGAATGAATCTTAACTTGCGAAAACAACAAGGAATGCCTCACCAGAGCGCCAGAGACAATACAGCCGCCGGCCACCATGGAGTCCACAGCCATGCCCCGTCGATTGTCATCATCAAAAACAAACTTTGCCGGTGGCAGCTGTTCCTGATAGGTCCATATCGGCCAGTGGGAATCATAGAGATTGAGCTCCGGGCTGATTCCGATCAGCTCCAGGTTTGCCTGCCAGAGTGCGTCAACGGTGCCCACATCGCGCCAATAGGCCGGCTTGTTCTCAACCGGATTACGAAACGGGAAGGCGACCACCCGCAGACGCTTGATGACGGAGGGAATAATGTCCTTGCCGAAATCGTGGGATGATTCGCCATCCATTTGCTGGTCGCGCATGAGTTCGTCGAAGAGCACCTGGGTACTGAACACATAGATGCCCATGGATGCCAGCGCCTTTCCGGGCTGGCCCGGCATTGGCTTGGGCTGTTCGGGCTTCTCGACGAACTCGGTGACCCTCAACTCGTCATCTACCGACATCACCCCGAATGCCGAGGCTTCATCGAGAGGTACTTCGATACAGCCCACGGTAATATCGGCATCATTCTCCACGTGATGGGCCAGCATGGTACCGTAGTCCATCTTGTACACGTGATCACCCGCAAGAATCAGCACATACTCTGGCTGGTGGCTGCGAATGATGTCGAGGTTCTGAAGCACAGCGTCTGCCGTTCCCTCATACCAGGAGGTCTCGATCCGCTGTTGTGCAGGTAAAAGCTCTACGAACTCATCCAGTTCTCCCCGGAGAAACCCCCAACCCCGCTGGATATGGCGGATCAGGGAATGGGATTTGTACTGGGTGATCACACCAACCTGCCCGATGCCGGAGTTGATGCAGTTCGAGAGTGGAAAATCGATAATCCGGAACTTGCCTCCAAAGGGCACCGCCGGTTTGGCCCGCCATTTGGTGAGATCGTGGAGGCGGGATCCCCGCCCTCCGGCAAGTACCAGAGCAAGAGTCTGACGAGTGAGACGACTGACGAAACGCTTGGCCGTTTGCATAGCTGCTTCCCTGAAGAAAACCTTCCCTGTAACCGGTCGTTTAACCGCAAGGGTTTGCCACGTTTTTGACGCCCTAAACTATAGTAGAACACTAGCACGGAATTATGACGTAAACTTGTTTTGGGTCATTTTTTAAACAGGCCCTTTCGCGTCCAATGAAGGGACGCTCAAAGCGCCTCATCTGGTCAGGAACAGCACGGTCTATGGACAGTCCAACGCTCAGCGAATTCGACCTCCACCTTTTTGCCGAGGGTCGCCACTGGCACATTTACAACGTGCTCGGTGCCCATGTCTGCAGGAACCGAGGTGTGGAAGGTGTCCGGTTTGCAGTCTGGGCGCCCCACGCCAGCGCCGTCAGTGTTGCCGGTGACTTTAACGAATGGAACGCGGGCATCCATCCCATGTCGTTGCATGAAGGCACGGGGGTTTGGTCCTGCTTTATCCCGGGCATCGGTAACGGCGCTCTCTATAAATTCGCCATCACGACGGACAAAGGCCGGCAGATCCTGAAAACCGATCCCTACGGACAGGCTTTCGAGCTCAGGCCCTCCACCGCTGCTGTAGTCACCGAGCGCGGCCACTTTGGCTGGGGCGATGGCGACTGGCTGGCCCGGCGGGGTCGCTGGAGCTGGCAGGATTCGCCCATCTCCATCTACGAGGTTCATGCCGCCTCCTGGCGCCACCACGGTTCGGGTCGATGGCTGACCTATCGGGAACTGGCCGACCAACTCATTCCCTATGTGCTCGAACTGGGCTTCACCCACATTGAACTGTTGCCGGTCACCGAACACCCCCTGGATGAATCCTGGGGATACCAGACCACCGGCTACTACGCGCCCACCAGTCGGTTCGGCACGCCGGACGATCTTCGTTATCTGGTGGACCAATGCCACCGGCACAACATCGGCGTGATTCTGGACTGGGTACCGGGACATTTCCCGACCGATGAACACGCCCTTGCCCGCTTTGATGGCAGCGCGCTTTACGAACATGAAGATCCGCGCAAAGGGCGCCATCAGGACTGGGGCACACTCATCTACAACTATGGCCGGCATGAGGTGCGGAACTTCCTGATCGGCAGTGCCTTGTTCTGGCTGGACGCCTTTCATATCGACGGGCTCAGGGTGGATGCGGTGGCTTCCATGCTGTACCTCAACTACTCCCGCAAGGAAGGCGAATGGGAGCCCAACGTGCATGGAGGCCATGAAAACCTCGAAGCCATTGAGTTCCTGCGGGAATTGAACCAGGTCTGCCAGAGCCGCTTCCCCGGAACGCTGGTCTGTGCGGAAGAATCGACCTCCTGGCCGCGTGTAACCCGGCCACCGGAAATTGGCGGACTCGGGTTCAACCTGAAATGGAACATGGGCTGGATGCACGACACCCTGGACTATCTGGCGCAGGACCCGGTGTATCGTCAGTATCATCACGACAAGCTGACCTTTGGGCTGCTCTATGCCTTCTCGGAGAATTTCCTGCTGCCGCTTTCCCACGACGAAGTGGTTCATGGCAAAGGTAGCCTGATCAACAAAATGACGGGCGACGAATGGCAACAGAGGGCTACCTTGAGGGTGCTTTTTACCTACATGTTCAGTTACCCGGGCGCCAAACTTCTTTTCATGGGCGGTGAATTCGGGCAGCGACGCGAATGGAGTGAATCCCGGGAACTGGACTGGTCTCTACTGGCCTACCCGGAGCATCAGGGAATTAAAAAGCTGGTTCAGGACCTGAACGGTATCTACCGGCGGGAGGTGTCGTTACATGGCGCCTGCTTCAAGCCGGATGGTTTCGAGTGGATCGACTGCCATGATTCCCCCCAGTCAGTGATCAGTTTCCTGCGCACCGCCAAGGGCGAAACCTCGGTGATTGTCGTTAATTTCACACCCATGCCCAGACACCACTATCGGATCGGCCTGCCTGAAGGTGGCAATTGGCGGGAAATTTTTAATTCCGATTCAGAGTATTACGGTGGCAGTAATCTGGGAAATCCCTACCCCATGCCTGCGGATGCCCAGCCCTGGATGAACCGTGAGTGGTCCGTGGAACTAACCCTGCCACCACTGGGCGCGATCATTCTGAGGCCGGCTTTATGATCCGGGTGCTGTTTTCAACCAGTGAGGTTTATCCCTTGATGAAAACCGGCGGTCTTGCCGACGTTTCAGCAAGTTTGCCGGAAGCGCTCTGCCGCCTGGAATACGACGTACAGATACTTTTACCGGGCTATCCCGATGCTTTGAAAGCGGCAAGAAAAGCAGGCTCCCGAAGGAAGGCGCGGTTTCAGCTGGGGCAATACAATGTGAGCCTCTGGCAGACCCGACTGCCCGGCACCGCTGTCACGCTATGGCTGGTGGACTGTCCGCCATTGTTTGATCGCCCCGGCAACCCCTACAAGAACGAGGAAGGCAAAGACTGGTGGGACAATGCCCATCGCTTTGAGCTGTTCGGAAAGGTTGGCGCCATGATCGCCATGGGAGAGGCTGGCCTGTCCTGGAGACCGGATCTGGTGCACTGCAACGACTGGCAAACCGGGCTGATACCGGTATTTCTCGAGGCCTACCACGACAGGCCCGGCACTGTGTTTACCATCCATAACCTCGCCTACCAGGGACTCTTCTCCCACGAGACTTTCCGTGCCCTGGGTCTGCCTGATTCGCTCTGGAACCTCGAGCAGCTTGAATTCTACGGGCAGCTTTCGTTCATCAAGGGCGGCCTCGTTTTCAGTGACCGAATCACCACCGTCAGCCCGACCTATGCGCTCGAGATCCAGACCCCGGAATTCGGTAATGGACTTGATGGTTTGCTTCGACACCGCCAGGACGCGCTCACCGGCATTCTCAACGGCATCGATAACCGGGTCTGGAATCCCGAGGAGGACCCTGAACTGTCCTTTCACTATGGCCGGGATCACTTGAAGAACAAGACACAGTGCCAGGCCGGCCTGCAGCAAGAGCTCGGGCTGGAGGTAAACGGCGGTCCACTACTGGGCTTCATCGGGCGACTGGTTGAACAGAAAGGCGTGGACTGGCTGGTTTCGGTGATGCCGCACTTGCTGGAACAGGGTTGCCAGTTTGTCGTTCTTGGCTCCGGTGAAGCCAGTTACGAGGAGCCCCTGAAACGCCTTGCCCGGCAATGGCCGGGGCAAATGTCTCTCACGTTGGGCTACAACGAGGGGCTTTCCCATCGCATCACGGCCGGATGTGACCTGTTCCTGATGCCATCGAGATTCGAGCCCTGTGGGCTCAACCAGATGTACAGCCTCAGGTACGGCACGATTCCGGTGGTGCACGGTGTTGGCGGACTGGCAGATACCGTCCAGGACCCTCAGGAAGTTGGCATCGACAAGGCCACCGGATTCGTTTTTACCGGCGCCAATGCCGATTCGTTACTGGCTGCCGTAAACCGCGCGCTACAGTTTTTTGAAAAACGTAAGCAATGGCGGCGATTGCAGGACAATGGCATGGCGATCGACTATTCCTGGAAGCAGCGGGCTCGCACCTATGGCGATCTGTATCAACGTATTCTCAAAGAACGTGACCAACAACAGCTGGATTAGTGCGAGCGCTTGCCCGCCTGGAGGCAACCAACATGCATAAAGCAACGGAATTCCGACTTGAAGCTCATCCCCTGCTTCCCGAACCCCTGGAACGACTGGAAGAGCTTGCCAATGACCTGTTCTACAGCTGGGACCACGGCGTTCGAAGCCTTTTTGTCCGTATTGACCTACCGCTATGGCAGAAAGTCGAGCACAACCCGAAGCTTTTCCTGCGGCGGGTTGCCCAGGATCGACTCGATGAAGCCTCTGAAGACCGGGCGTTTCTGGCCGAGTATCGTCGGGTCCTGAGCAGCTACGATGCCTATCTCGAGGCTGGCCCCGGCCCGGAAGTGACGGAGAAGCTCGATCCGGAACAGGCACTGGTGGCTTACTTCTGTGCCGAATTCGGCTTCCACGAAAGTTTTCCGATCTATTCCGGTGGCCTGGGCATCCTTGCCGGCGACCATTGCAAGGCCGCCAGTGACCTGGCCCTGCCCTTTGTCGCTGTGGGTCTGTTGTATCGGCAGGGTTACTTTATCCAGAGTATCGACGCCCACGGTCAGCAGATTGCGCGCTACCAGTCCCATTCCAGCGATGAATTGCCTATTTCACCGGTGGAGATAGACGGCAAGTGGCTCAAGGTCTCCGTCCCCTTCCCCGGGCGTGATGTTGTGGCGCGTGTGTGGGAAGCCCGCGTAGGCCATATCCGCTTATACCTGCTGGACAGCAATACCGAAGAAAACGGCCCGGAAGACCGGGATCTGACGCTCCAGCTTTACGGTGGCGACGAGTCCACGCGGATCAGCCAGGAAATGCTGCTTGGCATTGGTGGAACCCGGGTTGTGGAGTCGCTGAACCTCAAGCCGACGGTCTGGCATATCAACGAGGGCCATGCCGCATTCCAGATTCTGGAACGCTGCAGGCACACCATGGTCTCCGGGTTGAGTTTCGAGGCCGCGCTTGAAGCCGTTGCCGGTGCAACGCTGTTCACAACGCATACACCGGTACCGGCCGGCCACGACATCTTCCCCCGCTCCCTCGTTCATCATGCCCTGGGGCGATATATCGAGGAATCTGCCCTGGATTTTGATCAGGTGTTTGCCCTCGGCTCGAAGGACGGTGGGGACAGTTTCAACATGACCAGTCTGGGCCTGCGCGGCTCTCGTTTCCACAACGGGGTGAGCCGGATTCACGGTGGTGTCGCCTCGTTGATGGAGGGCGATATCTGGCCCCAGGTGCCGCCTGCAGAAAACCCTATCGGGTACATTACCAACGGTGTGCACGTACCGACGTTTCTGGCGCCGGAATGGTCCAGCCTGTTCGATATACAGGCTCCCACGTGGAAAAGTGAACTCCGGAACCCGGATTTCTGGAAGTTCATCGACCAGATCCCGGACTATCACTACTGGAGCGTTCACAAGGCCCTGAAACAGCAAATGGGCGAATACATTGTCCAGCGGCTCAAGCGCCAGCATAAACGCAACGGCACCGGCCATTCCGTCACTGACAGGATGACCCGGCAGCTTGTTTCCTCGGAAAAAGACACGCTGGTTATCGGGTTTGCAAGGCGGTTCGCCACCTACAAACGCGCGACGCTGATCTTCTCGGACCTGGAACGCCTCGAAAGCATCCTGACCGATCCGGACCGCCCGGTGGTGCTGGTATTTGCCGGCAAGGCCCATCCCAAGGACAAACCCGGTCAGCAACTGATCAAGGTAATCCACGACCTTTCCATGCACCCTTCGTTGATGGGGCACCTGATTCTCCTGGAGGACTATGACCAGGCCATGGCCCGCAGGCTGCTCAGTGGCGTCGATGTGTGGCTGAACACACCGGAATACCCGAAAGAGGCCAGTGGCACCTCCGGAGAGAAAGCAGCCCTCAATGGCGCTCTTAATCTCAGCGTGCTCGACGGCTGGTGGGGCGAAGGCTATGACGGCAAAAATGGCTGGGGCATCCCTCCCAGGGATACCGAACTGGACCCTGAATTCCGGAATGAGGAAGAGGCCCGGGACCTGATCGATCTGCTCGAATTCGAAGTGGTTCCCCTCTACTACGAGCGCGCCTCCCAGGGCTTTTCGAAAGGCTGGGTCCAGCGATCCAAGGCTTCGATGAAGTCGATCACACCAAGGTTTAACGCCCGGCGTATGGTGATGGATTACGTCTATAACTATTACCAGCCGGCGTCAACCCAGGGTGCTTTGCTGATGGCCGACAACGGCGAGGTTGCCAAAGAACTGGCAGACTGGAAGGCAAGGGTCAGGCATGCCTGGCCGGGAGTGGAATTAAACGTGGTTGGCTGCGTCGAAGCTGCCTGCCCCCATGATGGCGGCGTAGAACTCAGAGTCGAGGCAAGGCTCAATGGCCTGTCAGCGGAGGATGTGCGGGTGGAGTGCCTGGTCAGCCCAGAATGCACCGGCACCCATAACAGCCCGGGGCCCGACAGTTTCTTGCTGGATAAGGAAAGCGAAGCGGAGGGGCGAACCGTGTTCTCTACACGCGTGCACCCCCCCTATCCCGGCTTGCAGACTCTCAGGCTCAGGATGTACCCCTATCACGAATCACTGACGCATCCGTTGGAGATGGGCGCCATGCTCTGGGTCTGACCCAGGGCATGGCGGTGCCTCAAAGCAGGTGCCGGCGAATGAATCGGCCGATGTCCTGTATTTCTTCAAGGCACACACTGTGTTCCATGGGGAATGTCTGATACGAAGGGTCGTAGCCCATCTCCTTCAGGGTTTCGACACTGCGCACACCCAGTGATTCCGGTACCATCGGATCGAAGGTTCCGTGATACACGCTGATCGGCACATCAGCATTGGCCTCAGAGCGCTCAACCGTGTCCGCGGTGGCGAAGTAAGTTGAAAGCGCCAGAACACCGCCAAAACGTTCCGGGTAGCTGAGCCCCAGTTCATAGGCAACGGCGCCTCCCTGGGAGAATCCGGCGATGATAATACGCTCCGGCGGGATGCCTTTGTGTTTTTGCTGCTCGACCAGTTTGGCGACCGCATCGGCAGACGCCCGCAACTGTTCCGTATCCACCACACGGTCGATATCCATGGCCTTGATGTCATACCAGGCAGGCATGGACATGCCACCGTTGATGGTGACAGGCAGATTGGGCGCATGGGGAAAGATGAAGCGTACCGCTGTATCTTCCGGCAGGCCCAGTTCCGGCACTACGGGCTCGAAATCGTGGCCGCTCGCACCAAGGCCATGAAGCCAGATGACGGCTGCGGTCGGGTTTTCCCCGGTTTCAATCTCAATGTACTGAAGATCCTGCACGGTTTACCTCATGTCTGAAAATTATGTACCGGTTTATTCGGAATGGCCGGATTTCTCGGCATTGGCTTCGAGCGCGGTAACCACTGGATTAGCATACATATCCAGCAGATAAGGCCGGATGGCCGGATCGCAGGCTTCCAGTCTCCGCTCCATCTCGGCTTCAGCAGCTTCCATTTCCGCCGGTGACCAGGTTTCGGCAGTGACCACTGAATCGCTGACGGTATCCGGCGTATCGTGGGCCTGGGGATGAAGACCACGCTGCTGATAAGCCACCAGGTTGGAGGCATGCAGGTGATAGTTTGCATGCATCTCCCGATCTATACGGGCGGCCAGATCTTTCGGGTTATCCGGTGAATCATGGATGGGCGCACCAAAGTGCACATGCACGTGCCCTTTGAAACCGGTCAGTCCCTTCATGATCTGTTCGGTATCTTCACCCTCTCGCTTGATGTACTGGCCGGTCCGGGCCCGGGTTTCCAGCTCCTGGGCTTTGTCGGCATCGCACGGATCGTACTCGTAGGCAATGGAAACTGGCACCACATGCAGCCGATTCATGGCTTCGTCAAAACCGAGCCCGCTTTTCTTACGGCTCATATAGAACATCTTGATGATGGCGGGATCGGTAAAGTCCAGCCCGTCCTTCGCCCGGCCCTCGCGTTGGGCAATCCATATGCTGTGATTGGTATCGATGCTGTGGTTGATAAAGCCGGAGAGTGTGATGTAGGCATCACGCATCTCGCGGGGGCTTGTCATGCTGCGTCGCACTACAAAGCTCTTGTTCAGTCGCATCATTTCAGCGAACACCCGGTTGGCAAGCAGGTTGTCGCCAATGGCAATCCGGGTGGTGTGGAAACCATTCTGGAACAGCTGGTAGTTCACCACCATGGGGTCGAAAACAATGTCCCGATGGTTTGAAATAAACAGATAGGCGCCGCGTTTGTCGAGGTTCTCCAGCCCGCTGGTCGTTACTCGTGTGGTTGTGCTCTCAACCAGCTCACCCACGTAGCTGGAAAGCCCGGCCTGGAGATCATCGACTCGTGTGTAGTGACCAAAATGGCTGTTTAACCAGCGACGGGTAAATACACGCAACATGGCCGGCGCCCAGCGGGCCAGAGTCGGTGACTTGAAGCGACCGACCATATCCAGAAATTCCTGATCGTTGACCAAGCGGTTGATAGCAGCGCCGGTTTCTTCGTCCGAATAGGGACGGATGGCATCAAATTCCTGCATGGAAGCCCTGTTGTTATCAGTGTCTGTCACAGTATGGCGTGAAACGGTGGTTCAAAAACGCGGTATTGTAGCGTTTCTTAGATTAGTTTGCCTCCACCCGGCCCGTGGGTTTGCTGGCCAATCCTCAGGGTTAATCTGGTATCATTCGCCATTGCGCCGAACCCGGCACTCCACCCGAATCAATACAGCGGCTCCAGGCCGAGCAACCGGTTATTCTATGTATCTTGATCAGGATTTCGAACAGCTTTCCACCGAGCGCCCAACCACCTCGGGCCGTGATCCGGAACAGGTGCTGCACGAAGTCTTTGGTTATGAATCCTTCCGTCCGCTTCAGGGTGACATCATCCGGGAAGTATCGGAAGGCCGCGATGCGCTTGTGCTCATGCCGACAGGGGGCGGTAAATCTCTTTGCTACCAGGTACCGGCGCTGGTTCGCTCGGGCACTGCGATCGTAATTTCACCTCTGATTGCCTTGATGCAGGACCAGGTTGCGGCCTTGAAAGAGTTAGGGGTCCGGGCTGCGTTCCTGAATTCAACCATGGATTTCGAGCAGGCCCGGGCGACCGAATACGCGCTCATGACCGGTGAGCTTGACCTTCTGTACTGCGCCCCTGAACGACTGATACAGCCGCGCACCATCGAATTGCTTCATGACGCCTCCATCTCGCTGTTCGCTATCGACGAGGCCCATTGTGTGTCCCAATGGGGTCACGATTTCCGATCCGATTACCTTCAGCTCAGCATGCTGGCAGAACAGTTTCCAGGCGTACCCCGCATCGCGTTGACCGCAACCGCGGATGAGCGAACCAGAAAGGAGATTGCGGAACGACTGTCACTGACAGAGGCAAGACACTTCGTCAGTGGCTTCGATCGCCCCAACATTCAGTACCGTATAGCGCCAAAAATAAACGCGAACAAACAGTTACTGGATTTTATTAAAGCGGAACATGAGGGCGATTGTGGCATCGTTTACTGCCTGTCCCGGAACAAGGTCGACGCCACCGCGAAAACCCTGGCCCAGAAAGGCTATACCGCTCTGCCCTATCATGCAGGCCTGTCCGCGGAACAGCGTGCCCATCACCAGGAGCGGTTCCTGCGTGAAGACGGGGTGATTATTGTTGCCACCATCGCCTTCGGCATGGGTATCGATAAACCGGACGTACGCTTTGTCGCCCATCTGGATCTGCCGAAGAGCCTTGAAGCCTACTACCAGGAAACCGGTCGGGCCGGGCGGGACGGCAAGCCATCTACGGCCTGGATGGTTTATGGCCTGCAGGATGTCATCAAACTGCGCCAGATGCTGGAAAGCTCACAGGGTAACGATCATTTCAAGCGCGTGGAACGGCAGAAGCTGGATGCGATGCTGGGTCTTTGTGAGGTCACCAGTTGCCGGCGTCAGGTGCTGCTGCGTTATTTCGGGGACGAGCTTGAGCAACCCTGCGGCAATTGCGACACCTGCCTGAATCCACCGGACACCTGGGATGGAACTGTCGCCGTCCAGAAAGCCCTTTCCTGCGTTTTCCGCACGGGCCAGCGTTTCGGCGTTACCTATCTGATTGATGTTCTGCGAGGCTCGGAAAACGAGCGGATTCTCCAATCCGGGCACCACCAGGTGTCAACCTACGGCATTGGAAACGAACTGAGTGCCAACGAGTGGAAATCGGTCTACCGGCAACTGGTGGCCAATGGTTACCTCCGTGCAGATCCGGAGGGCTATGGTGCGCTCCAGTTGACCGAGCAGTGTCGGCCACTGCTGAAAGGAAGGCAGACCATTGAGCTGCGCAAGGATCCGGAAATCAAGAAGACAACCGGCCGGGCAAACGGCGGCCGGTCGGGTTCGCCGGTCTCAGAACAGATTACCGACAAGGCCGGCTGGGAGGCGCTTCGAGCCTGCCGCAAGGAGCTGGCTGACAAACAGGGCGTGCCGCCCTACGTCATTTTCCATGACACTACCCTGTTTGGAATGCTGGAACGCAAACCGCGCACCCTGGATGAGCTGGCGGAAGTCAGCGGCGTGGGCGCCGCCAAGCTTGAGAAATACGGCGAGATTTTCCTGCAAACCATCGCTGGCCTCGAACAGGCCTGAATTATTCAGGCCTCTGCTTTAAACCCTTTCTTCCGCACGCGGTAATGGGCGATGGAGGTTGCTACATGGTTGCCCTCTTCGTCCACCAGTTTGCCTTCCAGGGAGAATTTCGCCCGCCCGGTCTCGTCAGCGTCAGCAAGAATTGCTGCCACGGTTTCGGGATCCAGGGTGAATTCTACAGTGACATCGCTGTTGGCTGGCTGGAGAAACTGCAACGTCATTTCCTTGAGAATCGGCGTGTACGAAGGCCCCAGATCAAATAGGGTCAGCACGCCACCGGGAATTTCGGCTACCAGGAAGTACGCGCCCGCATAAAGGCTGCCGAAGTGGTTTTTGTTGCCTTTCAAGCGGATTTTCGCTCTTACATATCCTGGCCTGACCTCCTCAACGCTGAAGTTGTTCCGTGGTGCAAAAGGAATCGACAGACCGATGATCTTGTTCACCGCTGCGTACCCGCCCGTTTTCTTCAGCCAGGCCAGAGGGCTGGCCAGTGTAGCCTTGGGGTCGGTACTGGCCACCCATTGACCGGTCGCTCCGATGAGATTATCGATAATTGCCATTGCCAAGCTCCGAAATTGATTGGGAACTGATGATTACAACGGACTTCAGTGCTCGCAAGAAGGTTTTACAATTTTTTTGGATGTTGTCTGATTTATTTTTGAGTTTCTGTTCTAAAGTGAGGATGCGTGCCTGAATCATGACTGCTTGATAGCCGGTTTTTCCAGTAGTAAGAAAGGATCTCTGATTTGGAATATTCTCTGCCCGCTTCCCTGGTCTTCCACCGGTTTCGAAAACTGGTTCTTTGCCTGATGCCATTGGCTTTCTGCCTTGCGGCAGGACCACTCTCAGCCACAACGTCATCGACCACTGCGTCGCAGGCAGCCGCCGTGCGCGGTTACGTACTCTGGTACCGGAATTACGACAGCCCTGCCATCCGGGCCCTGGTGGAGCTTGCTTTGAAGAAGACGCCAGAGTACGGAGAATTTCAGATAATCAGAAGTGAAGAGCTGAGCCAGGGCCGCGTACTGAGGGAACTGACAGACGGCCAGTCACGATTAGTCGACATCGCCAATGTCGCTACCTCCGCAGAACGGGAGAAGTCCCTGACCGCCATACCGTTTCCGGTCGATGGCGGGTTGCTCGGTTTTCGGGTTTGCGTGGTCATGCCGGAATCCTTGCCCCGGTTTGCGGGAATCAAGACTCTGGATGACTTGAGAGACAGTCAGATTCGGATTGGCCAGGGCGCCCACTGGCCAGACACACCGGTACTTGAAGCCAACGGTATTCCGGTGGTCACTCACTCCCGATACGAAATACTGTTCGGAATGTTGCGTAATGAACGCTTCGAGTGTTTTGCCAGGGGCGTAAGCGAAGTGCTTTACGACCTGGAATTGGAGCAGGATCCTAATCTGGTAATTGAGCCTGATCTGTTGATCGCCTACCCGATGCCGTCCTATCTCTTTGTCGGTCCCGAAGACCAGGAAACCGCCCATCGCCTTCAGCTGGGAATCGAACGCGCCATCCACGATGGCAGCTTCAATGATTTCCTCAGGCACTACTACGCCCGCGCTGTGAAAGAGCTTGATCTCGACGAGCGTACGGTCCTTACCCTCGAAAACCCGTACCTGAGCGAAGAATCCCGTTACGTTGGTCGCAAAACCTTCGAGAACCTGCGCCGTCGGCTAGAAGTCCTAAGCCGCTAGCGGGCGCTCTGCGCTTACACCCGGAACCTCGACACGTTCTGGTTCAGTGCGGTGCCGATGCGTTCAATCTGCCCGCTGTAAACATCGTTTTCTGTGGCCGCGGCCGCCGCTTCCTGGCCCTGATCCGCAATCCGGGTAATCGACGAGTTCAACTCCTCGGTAACCGACGTCTGTTCTTCGGATGCTGTGGCAATCTGCGACGTCATCTGGCTGATGGACGTGATTGCCTCGGCGATCCGGTTGAGGGCATCCATGGCATCCTGCGCTTTTTCCATGCTGACATTGGATACCGCCGTTGAGGCATTCATGACATCGACCGCATCATTTGCGCCCTTCTGCAGACGCTCAATCATGTCGTTGATTTCCTCCGTGCTGGACTGGGTGCGCTGGGCAAGGTTACGTACCTCGTCTGCCACAACTGCGAAGCCCCGCCCTGCTTCACCGGCCCGAGCCGCTTCAATGGCGGCATTCAATGCCAGCAGGTTGGTTTGCTCTGCAATACCCTGAATCACTTCAAGCACTGTTGTGATTGACGTAACGTCCTTTCCAAGCGTGTGGATGACCTCTGCGGCCGCATTAATCTCCTTCGAGAGCTTCTGCACCGCGTCCCGGGAGGCAGCGACGGTCTCCAGCGAAGCACGGCTGTCTGCATCCGCAGTGTTGGCGGCGTCTGCGGTTTGCTGTGCGTTCTGGGCGATCTCGCCGGCAGCGGCCGACATCTCGTTGATCGCGGTCGCCACCATGTCGATCTCGGCCTGCTGGCTCTCCACGCTCGAACGACTGGTACTGGCGGTATCTCTCAGCGAGCTGACATTTTCCCCGAGTTCGGCGCTACCCTTCTGGACATCCCGAACAACCGTCTGGATATTCTCGACAAACTGGTTAAAGCTCCGGGCCAACTCACCGAATTCATCTTTTGCACTGTCGTCCAGGCGCTGGGTCAGGTCGGCATCGCCGCTGCCAATGTCCGCCATGGCCTTGTTCAAACGGCGAACCGGCGCCATCAGAACCTTGATGCCCAGGTGCAGAATCACCAGAGAAACGATCAGGCCGATCACGGCCATGATCAATCCAGTCATTCTGGCGCTCTGGACCGGTGCGTTAATCTTGTCCGCGTTGACAAAGGTTCCCAGATACCATTGCACGCCGCGCGCTTCACTGATCGGATGGAAGCTGGCCTCCCAGTTGCCGTCATCATTACTGTATTCGTGAGCATCCCCGCCAAGATCCGGCTTGCCGCCAATGAGCTCACTGATGTTCTTGCCGACAAGGTTTTGCCTTGGGTGGAACAGTATGGTGCCTCGCTCATTGATCAAAGCGGCGTAACCGGTGTCCGCAAGGGTGACTGTGCTCAGGGTTTTTGCTATCGCGCCCAGGCCGATATCAGCACCGGCCACGCCTTCGTATTCACCGCGCTTCACGGGCGCAAGTGTGGAGATGATCATGTCGTTGGTGCTGGCATCCTGATACGGCTCGGTGAACGAGGCGCTTCCGAGGCTCATGGCCTTCTTGTACCAGGGGCGCTGGCGGGGATCGTAATCCGCTGGCAGCGTGGCATTCGCCTCCGGCGATTTCATCAGCATGTAGCCGTCGGTACGCCCGACATAGACATCCCGGAAGCCGCCGCCGGTGGTAATAGCCTGAAGAATGACCCGCGCCTCTTCGTCGTTCTCGGCATTCTCCAGGGCTTTGGCGGCGGCTTCAGTCATCACCAGCCGGGTATTGAGCCACTCTGCGATGCTCGACGTGCTCTGCTGCACGGTGTCGTCGATCAGCGCGTTCACATAGGTTTCGGTGGTGCTTTGTAATCGTAAATCGCCAGAGAGCGTAAAAGCCCCCATAACCAACAGCAACAGAATACCGAAAGCAGTCAGGAGCTTTTGCCCGAATGTCAGCTGCACGGTCGAATCCTCAGCAATAAAATTGATATTCGTTAATGTGTGTTTCGGCCCATGGTGCGAAGTCTTTAGCGGCTTCTGTTAAACTTTCCAATTATTGACGCAGACGCTGACATTGTCCTCATTCCATAACGAACGGGAGCCGAACTGAATGGCCCATGAAGAACTGCACCTCAACCTCCGGAACCTGAGGCTTGATGACTACGATCAGCTTCAGAAGCTTATGGATCGGGTATACGACGACATCGGAGGCTCCTGGCCGAAGGACACCATCAAGGCATTGGTGGAGCAGTTCCCCGACGGCCAGATCTGCATTGAGGAAAGTGGCCAGCTTATTGCGGTTGCACTGACGGTCTGCGTTAAGTACGAGCGTTTCAGCAACCCGCACACCTACGACGATCTGATCCTCCGTAACGAGAAGATCTGGCACAACGCCAATGGTGACTCCCTTTATGGGCTGGATGTCTTTATCCACCCCGACTATCGGGGCTACCGACTTGGTCGTCGACTCTACGAAGCGCGAAAAGAACTCTGCCGCTCCATGAACCTGCGTGCCATCCTGGCGGGCGGGCGCATACCGAGCTACTTTAAATACGCCGAACAGTATTCACCCGAAGAGTACATTCAGCGGGTCGATCGCAAGGAAATCTACGATCCGATTCTGAGTTTCCAGCTCTCGAACGATTTCCAGGTTACGCGGTTGATGCACAAATACCTGCCCGAGGATGAGAAATCCCAGGGCTACGCGACGTTGCTGGAATGGCGGAACATTCTCTATACCCCACCTTCCCCGGTTCTGAGCGTCAAGAAAACTCAGATAAGGCTGGGCGCCGTGCAGTGGCAGATGCGTGAATTCACCTCGGTTGAAGAGGTGCTCGAGCAGGTCGAGTACTTCGTGGATGCCTTATCTGATTACAAAAGTGACTTCGCCATCTTCCCGGAGTTTTTCAACGCGCCGCTAATGGGACTGACCGATCAGATGGACCAGACCCGGGCCATCCGTTTCCTCGCCGGATTTACCCAGCAGTTCCGGGAAGAGATGTCTGAAATGGCGGTGAGCTACAACATCAACATTATCACCGGCTCCATGCCACTGATCGAAAACGATCGGGTGTATAACGTGTCCTATCTCTGCCACCGGGACGGTCGTGTTGATGAGCAACGCAAGATTCACATCACGCCCCATGAACGCCGCGACTGGGTGATCGAGGGCGGCAACCAGTTTGAGGTCTTCGAGACCGATGCCGGCCGGGTCGCCATCATGATCTGCTATGACATCGAATTCCCTGAACTGGGCCGTATTGCTGCCAGCCAGGAGGTTGATATCATCATGGTGCCGTTCTGGACCGACACCAAAAACGGCTACCTCAGGGTTCGTCAGTGCGCCCAGGCCCGCGCAATCGAAAACGAATGCTATGTGGTCGTCACTGGTAGCGTTGGCAACCTGCCGAAAGTCGAGAACCTGGACGTCCAGTACGCCCAGTCTGCCGTATTCTCACCCTCGGATTTTGCCTTCCCGCACGATGCAGTTATGGCGGAAACCACTCCGAATACGGAGATGATCATGTTCTCCGATATGGACCTGGAAAAGCTGAAACTGGTGCGTAACGAGGGGTCTGTCACTAACCTGAAAGATCGTCGCGTTGATATGTATGAATTGAAGACCAAGTAAACTGGCCCGATCAGCCAGGTGAAATTGTTAAATAACTGCGTTAGCGGTCGATCGTATGGCACTGATGGCGTTGCAAAACTAGAATTCAGTGTCTATTGTTTAACCAATATCCAGCCTGTCTCCCAATGAGACAGGTTGCTGTGGATACGGAAATCACCAGAGAACCCGATTCATGAACGAAGCATTGCCGGACCTTGTCGCACGATTCCGAGTCAGACAAGGCCTTTTTCGGAAGGAACTTGTCGAAGCCGCCCTTTATGAGCTGGACGGCTACGGTTGTGTTATGAAAACCGACAAAGTGTTCAACCCCGGTGATACCGTGGTGCTCGATCTCGTTATGGACATGCCGTTCGACAAGATCCGCGCAGAAGGACTCGCCGGCCTGGTGACCGAACGCAGAAAACACTGCAGCAATTTCTTCTATTCAATCGATTTTGTAGAGCTCGACTCCAACGGCAGCTCATCGCTGGCGGAAAAGCTCCGCAGAATCCGGGAAGTGCTATCCAAGAAACAGTCGCTCAAATCACGTCGTTCCCCAGGCTCCATGTCCGGTTTCCGGCAGATGGCCTGATATTGATTTTCGTTGAAACCTGCCCGTAAGGAGACATTCCATGGCGAAGAAAGCCAAACAGAACGTTGATAAAATCGTGAAAAAGGTCAACAAGGAGTTCGAAAAGACTTCTTCCCAGATCGAAGGCCTGGTGAACGATGCGCTGAAGCAGTTCGACAGCCTGCAGAACCAGGTTCAGGAGCCTGTTCGCAAGCTACTCAAGGAAATCGACGAGCTTCGCGACCGCGAGATGAAGCGTTTCCACGAAGAGTTTGAGCGCCGCCTGGAAGAGTTCCATGAACTGCAAAGCAGCATTCTCGAGCGGCTTGGCGTGGCTTCCAAGGAAGCAGGTGAAGAGGTCAAGAAGCTCACAGATGAAGTGAGTAAAGAGGCCAGCACGGCAGCCAAGAAATCAGCGCCTAAGAAAACCGCCAAAACAGCTTCCAAAGCCAAAGGCGCGACCAGCAAGCCTGCGGCGAAAAAGCCGGCTGCGAAGAAGCCTTCAGCCAAGAAAGCACCAGCTGCCAAGGCTGCAAAGCCGGTCGACAAGAGTGACCTGACACTGGTTAAAGGTATCGGCCCGGCCACCGCGAAGAAGATGAAGGATGCTGGCATTACCTCCATCGACCAGATCGCCAATCCGTCTGCCGAAGATCAGGAAAAGCTGAAGGCCTTCTCAAACGTCAAGGGATACAGCCAATTCAGCGCTGAAGCCAAGAAAATCAGCTGATGCGAACGCCTGACCAGCCTGTTTTACGGGACATTGTCCTGATTGGCGGCGGGCACAGCCACGTCGGGGTACTCAAGCGGTTCGCCATGAACCCTGTCCCCGGCGTGCGCCTGACCCTGATCTGCCGCGACACCCACACCCCCTATTCCGGCATGCTGCCTGGCTACGTGGCCGGCCACTATAGCTACGACGATGTCCACATCGATCTGAGCCGCCTGGCGGAGTACGCCGGTGCGCGCTTTTACCGGGCCGAAGCCATGGGCATCGACCGGGATCAGAAGCGGGTTATCTGCCGCGGTCGCCCGGATGTGCCCTACGACATACTGTCCATCAATATTGGCTCGTCTCCGCGGGTCAATGAAGTGGAAGGCGCTTCCGACCACGCGGTTCCGGTTAAGCCGATCACCGGCTTCAACAACCGCTGGCTTGCACTGCTTTCCCGTATCGAGAATCACGACGGGCCGCTGGCGGTTGCGGTGGTTGGCGCCGGAGCCGGTGGCGTTGAGCTGACCCTCGCCATGCAGTTTCGACTGAAGAATGAACTGAAACAGCGTGGTAAAGATCCCGATCAGCTGCATTTCCACCTCTTCGACGCCGCCGACCAAATTCTAACGACCCACAACCCCAAGGTGCGTGAGGTTTTCCGAAAAACCTTGTCGAATCGTGGTGTGAAGGTCCATCTGGGATCGCCAGTCAGCAAGGTTCAGGAAGGGTTATTGATTACCGAATCCGGCGAAACCCTGCAAACGGACGAAGTGCTCTGGGTAACCCGGGCTGGTGGCCCGGAATGGCTCAAGGAAACAGGCCTGGCGCTGGACGATGGTCTGTTCCTGAGAGTACGCGATACCCTGCAAGTGGAGAATGACGACAGCATTTTTGCTGCTGGCGATATTGCCAACGTCTTGAATCACCCCCGAGAAAAAGCGGGGGTATTTGCGGTAAGACAGGGACCTCCCCTCGCCGACAACCTCAAGCGGCTTGCAACCGGCAAGGATCCGAAGGATTTTCATCCTCAGAAGAAGTGGTTAGCGCTAATCAGCACCGGGGACAAGTACGCTGTGGCCTCCCGGGGAGATTTGCAGTTCGACGGCGCCTGGGTCTGGCGCTGGAAAGACTGGATCGATCGCCGCTTCATGAAGAAGTTCAATGATCTGCCTCCAATGGAGGAAGAATCCAAACTGCCGGATACGGCTGCCGCACAGAATGCCGAGGAAGCCTCCCAGGCCATTTCGGCGGTTGCCATGCGTTGTGGTGGTTGTGGCGCCAAGGTGGGCAGCACCGTTCTTTCGCGTGCCCTGGGAGAGCTGAAACCCATCGAGCGGGACGATATCCTGATCGGCCTTCACGCCCCGGACGACGCCGCCGTTTTGACGGTGCCGCCCGGCAAAGCCGTGGTTCACACCGTGGATTTCTTCCGTGCGTTCATTGACGACCCCTACATCTTTGGCAAGGTGGCGGCCAATCATAGCCTCGGTGACGTCTTTGCCATGGGCGCCGAAGCCCAGAGTGCCACGGCCGTTGCCACGGTGCCTTACGGCATCGAGTCCAAGGTTGAGGATGTCGTCTATCAGATGATGTCTGGTGCTGTTGAAGTGCTGAACGAGGCAGGATGCGCGCTGGTTGGCGGGCACACCGGCGAGGGCAAGGAACTGGCCCTGGGCTTTGCAGTCAACGGCCTGATCGACCCGGAAGAAGTCATGAGCAAAGGTGGCCTGAAAGCCGGCGATGCCCTGATTCTCACCAAGCCCATCGGCACAGGCACCCTGTTTGCCGCACACGCGAAGCTGGCGGCTAAAGGTCGATGGATTGATTCTGCACTCGCCTCCATGGTTCAGTCCAATAAGGCGGCAGCAGACTGTCTCCGGAAGTTCGGTTCCAAAGCCTGTACAGACGTTACTGGCTTCGGCCTCCTCGGGCATCTGGTTGAAATGACCAAGCCCTCGGGTGTGGATGCCGAACTGGATCTTTCTGCCATCCCGATACTTCCGGGCGCGGAGGAAACAGCGGCAGCAGGGATCCTTAGTTCCCTGCAACCAGCAAACATCCGCTTGCGCCGGGGTATCCGGGATCAGGAAAAATGGGTAAATCATGCTCGATATCCCCTGATTTTTGACCCTCAAACGGCGGGTGGTCTGCTGGCAAGCGTTGCGGCGGACAAGGCAGAGGAGTGTGTAAGGGAACTGAAAGCCCTGGGCTATCCGCACACAGCCATCATCGGCCGGATTACCGCCCAGGATGAATCGGGGCCCATCGAACCTATTTCCTTGCGGGATTAACGTCCCTCTGAGCAGCGCTGCATTGCAAGGTGTAGCGCCTGCTCCAGGGATGCCTGTTCTTTTTCGGACAGGAAACGCTCGGCCAGATTACCAAACTGCGCTTTTAGGCTTTCGAGAAACGCAGGTTCGGTCTCTGCGTGTTGGAGCAATCCGGCCAGCGCCTGTTCGTCGCCAACGGGAAAATATCCGGCATAATCACGCCCCAGCAAACCAACATTGCCCGGAATGTCGGATGCCAACACCGGCAAGCCAGCCCGGCAGGCCTCGGAGACCACGTTTGCGCCACCCTCCATTACCGAGCTGATCACCATTAACTGGCTGTTCGCCATCAACTGCCGGGTGCAGGTTTTATCCAGCTCGCCGAGCCAGTGGAAGCGTGGGTTTTCAGCCATTTCCCGCTCTGCTTTGTTGTGCCACGCGTCGTTGTGGGCCTTGCCGGCACAAAAAACCTGTACCTTCGAGTCCTTCGGAAGCAATCGCGCGGCATAAGCCGCCCGCAGAGAATCCTTTTCGTCCCGAAGATGACCAATCACACAAACGCCAAAACTCTCCTTCGTGAGATCCGCTTGCGCCGCCGGAAAGGCCTCCGGCCCCTCAGCCGATTGGTATAGCGTGACCAGTTTGCTGGCAAAGCCGGCGGGTATGTCTTGGGCTACCAGGTCGTGCAGACCAATAAGCGCATCGGCCGCGGCCATGGAATACCGGGTGTCTTCCGGGTATTCGTGCTGGTGGTGATAGATATCCGTGCCGGTGAGAGCCACGATGAGCGGCTTCTCAGGCCAGGTTTCGCGGAAATGTCGTATGGCATCGACACTACGCCAGGCATGCAGGGCTATGAACGCATCGCAGGGTTCCCCGTGGTATTCAGTAACCACATCGACCGAGTGCCCGGCATTTTCCAGCAAGGTCTCCCACCGTTCCGCCGTTGCCCGGTTTCCTGCTTTCGAACCCGGCTGCGCCGGCGTGATCATTATGAGATGCATTGTCTTTGATTGAACCCAGCTTACTGAAAAATGAAGTGTTCGGCCCTGAGCCAATTAAACCCGCAAACCGTATAGCTGTTCAGAGTTAACCCAAATCAAGGTATCCTTCTGAAGCAGGAGTCGTTCGCTTTATCTCTGCACTGTAAATATCCATTCCAAAAAGGAAAAACCATGGCCCACAATCTTATACGGAAATTGCTGATTATTGGTCTCTGTTCTCTTTTCTCAGCCGCCGCGACCGCGCAGACATTCATTTTTACGGCAATACCGGACGAAGATGAAACCAAGCTCGTCGAGCGTTTTCGCGGCATTGCGGACTACCTTTCCGAGGAACTGGATGCCGATGTGAAGTACATCCCCGTGAAATCCTATGCGGCTGCCGTTTCCGCCTTCCGGAATAACCAGGTGCAGCTGGCGTGGTTCGGCGGCCTGTCGGGTGTTCAGGCGAGATCACTTGTACCCGGTTCGCAGGCAATCGCACAGGGCACTGAAGACCAGGCCTTCTACGTCTACTTTATTGCTCATGAGAGCACCGGCCTGGATCGTCAGGATAGCCTGCCAGAAGACGTACGTGGTAAGACCTTTACCTTCGGATCAAAGGGCTCAACGTCGGGACGATTGATTCCGGAGTACCACATCCGCGAAACGTTTGGCGAAGCACCTGAAGATGTCTTTTCTCGGGTCGGCTACAGCGGCAACCACACTCGCACCCTCCGTCTGGTCGAGTCCGGCACCTACGAAGTGGGCGCGATGAACTTCGCGGTCTGGGAAAAAGAACTGGAAAACGGAAACATTGATACCGACGCCGTGAAGGTCATCTGGAAAACACCCGGGTTCCCGAATTACCAATGGAGCATCCGTGGCGACGTGGATGAAAACTACGGCGAAGGCTTTACCGATCGCGTTCGCGAAGCCCTGCTCTCGCTTGATGATCCCGAGCTGCTTGAGAGCTTCCCGCGTTCTGATTTTATTCCCGCTTCAAACGACGATTATGAGCCGATTCGCAAAGTAGCGAAAGAAATCGGAATCATTGATTGATGGCAGGCTTTGATCTCTCAGGCCTGACGGCCTCTTTTGGGGGTGAGCGGGTAATCGGGCCCCTCGCCCTCAAGGTAAAAGAAGGAGATCAGGTTGCCCTGGTCGGCAAGAGTGGTGCAGGTAAATCCACTCTTATCCGGCTTATTCACCAGCAAGTGGATGGCCAGTCATCCCTTGTGCCTCAGGAGCTTGGTCTGGTAAACGCCCTTCCGGTGTTTCACAACGTTTTCATGGGCCAGCTCGACAAGCATGCCACCTGGTACAACACCGTTACCCTTGTGCGGCCATTCAAACAGGACAGAAAACAGGTCCTGGAGCTTCTGGACGCATTGAAAATGTCTGAAAAACTCTGGATTCCCACAGCTTCGCTCTCGGGCGGGCAGCGTCAAAGGGTGGCCATTGCCAGAGCCCTTTATCGCAACGCCCCGGTCTTATTGGCAGATGAACCCATCTCCGCACTGGACGGCCCCATGGCGCATCACGTTATGCAATTGCTGCGAGATCGCTTCAAAACCAGTGTTATCGCTCTTCACGATGTGGAAATGGCGATGAAGTACTGTAACCGCATTGTTGGCATACAGAATGGGCAGGTCGCCCTTGATGAGCCTACTGACCAATTGGCGGCCGCAGACATCATGTCGCTGTATTAGGATCTGTCGAGCGATGCTCTCCTACCCAACTGTTCGCACCAGCCTGATCTTTCTTGCTATTGCGCTTGTGGGGCTCTTGTTTGCCGATATTGCGATCACCGCAAACAATCCCTGGCGGGATCTGGGCAACTTTTTCCTGGGTGTACTCACTCCGAACTTTTTCAGCAGCGAAGGTCTTCTTACCGCCTTATTGCGAACAGTGGCCTTCGCCTTTGTTGGGGTGACCGTTGGCGGGGTTTGCGGATTTTTTCTGGCTCTGGTGTACCGATTCCTCCCGGTGCGGGTGTTTTGTGCTTTCATCAGGGCGATTCATGAGCTCTTTTGGGCTCTTATTTTTTTGCAGTTTTTCGGTTTCCACCCCCTGACGGGCGTGTTGGCGATTGCGATACCTTATTCCGGCATCTTCGCCAAGGTTTACTCCGAGATTCTCGAGGAAGCTGACCCGGAGCCGGGCAGGCTCTTGCCACCGGGAACAGGAACTATCGCGGCGTTTCTGTATACCAGGATTCCTGATTGCTGGGTCCAGTTGAGAACCTACACCGCCTATCGCCTTGAATGCGGGCTGCGTTCGAGTGCCATACTCGGATTTGTGGGCCTGCCAACTCTGGGGTTTTATTTGGAAACCTCTTTTTCCCAGGGGATGTACTCCGACGCCGGCGCAATGCTGATCCTGTTTTACGTGCTCATTGCCACCATTCCCCTCTGGGTAAAACCCAAGTTGTTGCCCGTGTACATCGTGGGTGCTCCGTTTTTCCTCGGAGATGGCCTGCCCATCGTCTGGGGTAATGTTGAGCGGTTTTTCACCGAGGATATTGTCCCCAGCCCACTGAGGGATGGAGAGGGCCTGGCCGGCCTTCTGCCGTGGCTGAATGAACTGATGATCGAACAGGCATTGCCTGGCATCTGGAATACCGTGATTCTCACCCAGATCGCGCTGGTGGCCACGGGTATTCTCACGCTGCTCGCGTTCCCGCTGATCTCCAATCACTTTGGCGG
Source organism: Marinobacter sp. DSM 26671 (assembly GCF_900112835.1). Taxonomy (NCBI): domain Bacteria; kingdom Pseudomonadati; phylum Pseudomonadota; class Gammaproteobacteria; order Pseudomonadales; family Marinobacteraceae; genus Marinobacter; species Marinobacter sp. DSM 26671. The sequence continues at coordinate 29,767 of NZ_FONF01000022.1, forward strand.
TCCGATACGTCGAACCTCCGGCCATATTTTCCTGGTGATTGCCCGATCCACCCCTGAGTACATCCTGGCCTACATACTCCTGCAGCTCTGGGGGCCCTCCATGCTCCCTGCCGTGGTTGCACTGGCGCTTCATAATGGCGGCATCATCGGCCACCTGATTGGCCGGCAAACCAACACCATCCGCCTGAGATCCGATGCCCCCAAGGGGCTTAATCGCTATGGTTGGGAACTCGTGCCCAGGATCTATCGATCGTTTCTGGCGTTTCTATTTTACCGCTGGGAAATCATCATGCGAGAAACCGCTATTCTGGGGATTCTGGGCATCTATACCCTTGGCTTTTACGTCGATAGCGCTATCCAGAGTATCCGGTTCGACCAGGCAATGGTTCTGATCCTGATAACGGCCATGCTGAATATCGGCGTGGACATTCTTGGTCGCTACATTCGCCGCAAGCTGGCCTTGCAGACCATGCCCACCTGCTAACCCGCGCTGCGATCCCCATCACAGTTCCGTCAGTTCGGCCAACGCTAAACCGGTAATTGGCGACCGGTTGGCGGTATTGTGTGGATACATTCCGTTACACTCTGATCACCTATTGCAACATTCAGAGTTCTGGTGATGATGGTTAACGGGTTGATTCTCTTCATTCAGGTCGGGCTGCTGGCGCTGCTTGTCCTGTTGGCTGTGCGAGTTATCTCGCTGGTGCGTTCCGAACCCATCGCAGTCGGTCGCCAGGAAATCTGGCCAGCAACGAGGGACACGGTGGCTACCGATCTGCCCTCCAACAGTTCCGAATGGCCGGTTGCCAGCAGAAGGCCGGTTACTGAGGCCGCTCCGGACCGGGCTGAGCTCATCACCCGATTGCACATTCTGGCGGGTCTCCAGGAACGGGATTGCCGTGTAAAGGGTCTGGTGCTAGCGACCGCACCCGATGCGGTCAAAGCCTATGCCACGGCTTGGCTGTACGGTGCCGGCTGCGCCCTGAGCGACAAAAGCAGTCGGCATTCCGAGGCACTGACCAGGATTGTTGCCCAGACCATCAATCGAAAAACGGGGATTCGTCAACCGGAGGCGATGCAGGCGATCAGCACATTAACAGACAGTGCGGTTTATCTGGCTTGTTTCCGGGCGGGTCTGGAAGGTGCGGAGTTCTGGCGATACAACCATTTCGTACCGCCCACGTCGAGTCTTTACGACGCCATTACTGCCAACGCGTTTATTTAGCAGCCTGTCTGTTTGCGGTTTCAAGTACCCAGTCGGTACCCAGGGCAACGGGTTCCGCATGATCCTGCTCGTCCACTCGCGTTCCGGTTATTTCAGGCCGGCTGAAGCCGCCATCATCCGTATTGGCCATGCTGTCCACATCCACGGAACGAACCACATAGGTTATGCCGCCGGCCAGCACTTTCGCGCGATGAGTCAGGCCGAAAACAAACCGGCAGTAATCCAGCTTTAGCTGAATCAAATCCTGTTCCGCTTTGCGGATTTTTCTGAGCAGAACCTTCTGAACGCTATCTCCGTAATCCATCACGTTGTCCCTGCAAATGGCGATGAGATGATTTTACACAATCCCGTACCGTTGTCAGCCGACCAGTTGCCGGTTCAGCTGTCCCGGTGCTATTCGGCCTGAAAAACCAGCTTAACCGGGATGTTTGCGATGGGTTCCTGGCCCTGTTGCAGATCAATGCGCCAGGTCATTTTGCCATCCACAGTGCAAAACGGGGCTGTGAAACGGGCGGAGTACTGGTTTTCCGACTGTTTGCCGAGTGGCACCGGGTACTCGCCCATGTACATGGACTCGCCCCGGAGAACAGCCAGAAAGCGTTCGGGACGTTCCGGTGTGGCAACGGTTAGCTGGTATTCGGTGCCCTGAGCGCCCACGCCCATGGTGTTGAGGGCAACCTGCCAATCTCCGGAACCATTTGACCATTGGCACGGACCGCTTTCCAGCAGATCACACTGAACGGTCTGACTTTCTCCACCGGACGTTTCGCCAGTGTCTCCGAGCAGGCGCCAACCGAACACACCGGCAACAACCATGGCCAGAATCAATCCTGTAACAGCAATCGCGCGTAACATAACCGCTTCCCGAACAAACCTGGCCGGCATTATGGGGTTTTCTCCGGCCGAGGCAAAGGTTTCTAAACTGGCGCTACTCATGAGAAAATACTGCGCCTTCAATTCGACCCATTCTGACCACAGGACACGCCCGTGCAGCCGGATATTTCCGTTAAGCACCTGAGCAAGGTATATGGCGACGGTTTTCAGGCCCTGAAAGACATTAACCTGGACATCCGCCGTGGCGAGATCTTCGCCCTCCTCGGCCCCAATGGCGCTGGCAAGACCACGCTCATCAGTATCATCTGCGGTATCGTCAATGCCTCCTCCGGACAGGTAACGGCCGCCGGTTACGATATTGTCAAAGACTACCGCAAGGCCCGCGAGACCATCGGCCTGGTGCCACAGGAACTCAACACCGATTCATTCGAAACTGTCTGGAATGCCGTTTCCTTCAGTCGTGGGCTATTCGGCAAGGCGCCGAAACCTGCGCACATCGAGAAAGTCCTGAAAGATCTTTCTCTCTGGGACAAGCGCAACAACCGGATCATGTCTCTCTCCGGTGGCATGAAGCGCCGCCTGATGATTGCCAAGGCGCTCTCCCATGAGCCCCAGATACTGTTCCTGGATGAGCCCACGGCGGGCGTCGACGTTGAACTGCGCCGGGACATGTGGGAAATGGTGCGCAAACTTCGGGAACATGGCGTGACCATCATCCTCACCACCCACTACATCGAAGAAGCCGAGGAAATGGCGGATCGCATTGGCGTCATTCGCGGTGGCGAGATCATTCTGGTCGAGGACAAGGCCCAGTTGATGACCAAGCTGGGCAAGAAAGAGTTGCGACTGCAGCTGCAGCACAAACTGGACAAGGTGCCCGGTGAACTCACTCTGGAGCCGATAGAGCTGTCAGAGGATGGTTACGAGCTGATATACACCTTCGACTCCCAGCGAGAGCAGGCAGGGGTAACCCGATTGCTCCGCACGCTTGGCGATCTCGGTATCGAATACCGAGACCTTCAAACCCGGGAAAGCTCCCTTGAAGAGATTTTTGTCGGCCTGGTGCACGAGTAAAACGGCCGGCTATTCTGGAGAAATGCATGAACCTGTACGGTATCCGCGCAATCTACAATTTTGAAATGGCCCGCATGAAGCGCACTGTGATGCAAAGTGTGCTCTCGCCGGTTATCTCCACCTGCCTGTATTTCGTGGTGTTTGGCTCAGCGATTGGCTCGCGGATGGGCGACATCGACAACATCGCCTACGGCGCTTACATCATCCCCGGCCTGGTGATGCTGTCGCTGCTGATGCAAAGTATTTCGAACGCCTCCTTCGGCATCTACATGCCCAAGTTCTCGGGCACGATTTATGAAGTGCTTTCTGCCCCGGTTTCCTATGTGGAGGTGGTGCTGGGCTATGTCGGTGCTGCTGCCACCAAGTCCATCATTCTGGGGCTGATCATCCTGGCGACCGCCAAGTTCTTCGTGGACTACGACGTACTGCACCCCTTCTGGATGCTCTCCTTCCTGGTGCTTACCTCGGTGACCTTCAGCCTATTCGGTTTCATTATCGGCATCTGGGCCGATGGATTCGAAAAACTGCAGATCGTGCCGATGATGATTGTCACACCGCTGGTTTTCCTTGGCGGTACTTTCTATTCAATCGACATGCTGCCAGAGGTCTGGCAAACGGTGAGCCTGTTCAATCCGGTGGTTTACCTGATCAGCGGTTTCCGTTGGGCGTTTTACGGCGTGTCTGACGTTCATATTGCCATCAGTGTGGGAATGACCCTCGTATTCCTCACGGCCTGCATGGTCGGCATCTGGTGGATTTTCAAGACCGGCTACCGGTTGCGCTCGTGACCTGCGCATCAAGCCCGGTTCGGGGGGCGGAAGTCTGGGCCCTCCTTGCAGCCAGCTTATTGCTCTACGGCTGCTCCTCGGGCATTGCAGCGCCTCAGGACGGCCTGCCGGTTGTCGAGGCCTGCTTTGTGTCTGCGTCGGGCGTGGTGCCAGTGCAACTCGAGATTGCCAGCACTTCCGAGCAACGCCAGAAAGGACTGATGGGCCGTACGTCCATGGCTCCCGATGCCGGGATGCTGTTTAAATACCGCGAGCCGAGATCAGCCAGCCACGGATTCTGGATGTACAAGACCCTGATTCCCCTCGACATCGCCTACCTGAACGAGGATGGCAAGATTGGCAGCATTCGCAAGATGGTGCCCTGCCCCTCGGCCAGCGGCTCCGGTTGCCCCACCTACCCGGCCGGTGTGCCATTCATCGAGGCCGTGGAGATGAACGCCGGCTTTTTCCTGGAACATGGAATCGGAACGGGCGACCGGCTTGCCATCGGAAAGGACAATTGCCCGGCAAATTAGGCCGGGCAATGTCTCAGCAACCGGTTCAGCTGTCCTGCCACTCTGGCTTGCGCTTCTCCAGAAATGCGCAGATACCTTCCTGGGCATCGTTCGCCATCATGTTGTCTGCCATCACCTTTGAGGTGTACTCATAAGCGTCCTCCAGCGGCATTTCCAGTTGCCGGTAGAAGGCTTCCTTACCAATCTTCAGGGTATGGCCGGACTTGTCTGCGATGGTACGCGCCAGCTTGTAAACCATTTCGTCCAGGTGCTGCTCATCAACAATCTGATTTACCAGTCCGATGCGTTCAGCTTTTACGGCACCAATCATCTCACCGGTCAGCAGCATTTCCATGGCGTGCTTGCGTGACACATTCCGGGACAGCGCCACCATCGGCGTGGAACAGAACAGCCCGATATTGACGCCAGGCGTCGCAAACCGGGCGGTATCGGCCGCCACGGCCAGGTCGCAGCTGGCCACCAGCTGGCAGCCGGCGGCGGTCGCAACACCCGCCACCCGCGCAATGACTGGCCGGGGCAGGTTCACGATCTGCTGCATCACCTTGCTGCACTGGTTAAACAGGGCCAGCTGGAATTCATGGCTATCAAACTGCTCACGCACTTCCCGGAGGTCATGACCGGCACAAAACACGTTGCCATGAGCCGCAAGCACGACAACCCGCGTTTCCGAATCGGAGGCGATGATCTCCAGCTCTTTAGACAAGGCCTCGAGCATAGCCATGGAAAGGCTGTTTTTCTTCTCCGGCTGGTTCAGTGTAAGCGTGGTAATGCCATTTTCGCTGTACTTGTGCACCAGCTCTTGTGTTTGTTCAGTCATGTGGACACTCCATTTGAATCGTTGCTGCACCGGGCATTCTGGAATCTTACCCAGAGTATTGCTGACTGCGTCTATACTGTCGAAGCGACTTTTGTAGGATGCTCAGTTTTCAATGCGTTGCGGTTGTTATAGACCTCTGCTGCCCATAGGGTGTTGGTAGAAGCCAAAACTGCAGAGAGGAATAACACATGTCAAAATCGATGATCCTCAAAGCGATCTTCGCCATCGCGGTTATCGGCGGAGCAGTCTTCATAATCGTAAAAGACGAGCCAGCAACACCAACCGGCGACATCAACAGCATCCAGCCGCTGCCGGAACAGGACAACCCATAAATTAACCGAACCACCACACCGGAACAGGCGAAGCCACGTTGCAGACGACCAGAATCAAAGGACTGACCATCGCAGCTCTGGGCGTGCTGTTTATCGTGCCCGATGCATTGCTGGTGAAAATCACCTCCGTGGATCCTGTGGTCTTTTTGTTCTGGCGCGGCCTGTTACTGGCGATCAGTTTTTTTGTGATCAGCTGGGCGCGATACCGTTCCCGGCTGGTGCCTGAAATTCGAAAATGCGGCCGTAAAGGCCTGTTCTGTGCCGGTGCCTTTGCCATCAGTACCCTCGGGTTCGTGGTTGGCATGAAGAACACAGCCGCTGGCAATGTGCTGGTCATCCTGAACACCGCGCCGGTCATAGCGGCCGTGATTGCCTGGGCGGTCTGGAAAGAAACGCTGCCTCTTCGCACCTGGGTAGTTATTCTGGTGTGCGTCACCGGCGCCACCTTCATGGCCGTGGGCGAATTCGGCAAGGGCGACCCTCTGGGCCTGCTGATGGCCGTGGTTGCCGCCACTGCCCTGGCCTCCAACCTCAACGTCGCGCGCTCCAAGCCCGACAGCGATATGAGCGTGATGCTCATGTTCGGCGCGCTGGTGTTGGCAGGTGTTGCGGCATTGCTTGGTGGTGCGCAGATGCCCTCGGCCCGTGATTTTTTCTTTATCGCCCTGCTCTGTCTGGTGTTCCTGCCCACTGCGTGCATCCTGATCCAGATTGGCCCCCGCTATATCCCGGCGGCGGAAGTCAGTCTGATGCTGCTTCTGGAAACCGTGTTCGGGTCTTTCCTTGTTTGGCTATTCCTCGACGAAGTACCGCCAAAGCTCAGCCTGGTAGGCGGTGTTATCGTATTCTCCACCCTGGCGGTGCATGGCTGGACGGAAGTAAGCCGGTACCGAAAAGCGCGGGTGGCAGTTGATTAACCCGGTTCCCGCGCGCGAAGATACGCGCTGATCAAAAACAAGGAACCGCAACAATGACCACCGTACCCAAGCTCACCGATGCCCTGTTGACCCTCGAGAACCGTGTCGCCACGCTTACTCTGAACCGTCACGACCTGCGCAATGCGCTGACCGGCTCAAACCTGATCGACGACATCGTGACCACCGCGGAATGGGTTAACCAGTGCGAAGACGTGTCGGTACTGGTGATTACCGGAGCGGGCTCTGCGTTCAGCGCCGGCGGCAACATCCGGGACATGGCCAACCGCAGCGGCGATTTTGCCGGTGACGTGGCCGAATGCGCCGACCGTTACCGCAAAGGCATCCAGCGCATTCCCCTGGCCCTGCAGAATGTAGAAGTGCCCATCATCGCCGCGGTCAACGGTCCCGCCATCGGCGCCGGCTTCGATTTGGCCAACATGGCCGATATCCGCATTGCCTCGGACAACGCAAAGTTCGGCGAAACCTTTCTTAACCTGGGAATCATTCCGGGTGACGGCGGCGCCTGGTTCATGCAGCGCCTGATCGGCTACCAGCGCGCCTTCGAGCTAACACTCACCGGGCGGGTGATCGATGCTACAGAGGCAAAGGAGCTGGGCGTTGTTCTGGAGGTGGTGCCAGCGGACGAACTGATGAACGCTGCTCATACCATGGCAAGCCGCATGGCCAGCCAGCCACCGAAAGCCACTCGCCTCACCAAACGCCTGATGAAAATGGCACCGAGGATGGAGCTGAAGGATTTTCTGGATGTGTGCGCCAATTTCCAGGGCATGTGCCACAACGAGCCGGAGCACCTGGAAGCGGTGAATAAAATGCTGGAGGCGATGTCCAAGAAATAACGGCGGCGCCATTGGCCGCCTATCTGAAAGGTGGGGCTATTGCTGGGTGAAAACCTTCAGGTCGAGTTCTTTCTCCACCTGCCTTGCAATGGCCTCGTCAGAAAGACTGAAGGCCACGTGATAGCCCTTCTCCGCCTCGATACCGCCATCATTAATGATGGCAACCACCTGAGCCGGGTCGGTCAACTCACTCACATCCTCGACCAGCGCAATCTGATCATCATCGGAGAGCAGGGTGTTTGCCGCTTCAATTGCCGACGAAGCACCCTGGCCAGGTGATGGCGTACAGACCACCATCCTGGCCTGCCCAACAGGCGTTACGATCAGCCGCTTGGCTTTTTCGATGGGATCGTTCACATAATCTGCGATTTGCTTACCGATAGCTTCAACTTCGGCCATGGCGTTCTGTCTCCTTATTCGGAAAGCATTGAGTTATTGCTTACGCCGGGACAGGGAACGTCGATCACAAAGCATTTGCCCTGAGCACTCATGGGAACGCCTGAAACGCAAAGAAAAAGCAGTGCGACCGGCTATGTCGCGAAACACATATCTAAGTCCATTGATGGTTACGTATTGGCGAGGACTCATATGGCAATGATGCGGTCGAGTCAGCTGCCCGAATCCGGGCCTGGGCACGCATCTGGGGTATCCGTCAGTTTGAATTCATGGGATCGCCCAGTGTAACCGTCTATCGCAAGCTTCGCGGTAATCCACCCGAAAAACAGCGGTGATCAAAAGTAGAATTTTCCGTAAGCTACACGCAGGGAGATTCTGCATGAAGAAGTCACGTTTTTCCGACAGCCAGATACTGTCGATCCTGAAACAAGCCGAGAACGGCGTGCCGGTTCCGGAGCTATGCCGTGAGCACGGCATGAGCAGTGCGTCGTTTTACAAATGGCGAGCGAAATTCGGTGGCATGGATGCGTCCATGATGGCCCGCCTGAAAGAGCTGGAGGATGAAAACCGTCGGCTCAAGAAGATGTACGCCGAGGAGCGGCTCAAGTCGGACATCCTCAAGGAAGCCATTGAAAAAAAGTGGTAAAGCCGTCTCGTCGACGTGAGATGGCGCAAAAAGCCGTCAGTGAAAGGCGCGTCAGCATTCGCCTGGCCTGCTGGATGTTCAGCATCAGTGAGACCTGCTACCGCTATCAGCCCAAGTTGAGCAGCGAGAATGCTGAAATCGCGGACTGGTTGGTGCGGTTGACTCACAACCAGCGGAACTGGGGTTTTGGCCTGTGCTTTTTGCACCTTCGAAACGTCAAAGGGTTTCGCTGGAATCACAAGCGAGTCTACCGGATCTATCGGGAACTGGAGCTGAACCTGCGCATCAAGCCCAAGAAACGCCTGGTTCGTGAAAAGCCAGAGCCCTTGGCGGTGCCGGAAACGATCAACGACAGTTGGTCGATGGACTTCATGCATGACCAGTTAAACGATGGTCGCGGTTACAGGCTGCTGAATGTGATTGATGACTTCAACCGAGAAGGCCTTGGCATCGAGGTGGACTTCTCACTTCCGGCAGAGCGTGTTATCCGATCACTTGAGCAGATCATTGAGTGGCGAGGGAAACCACGCTCCATTCGCTGTGACAACGGCCCCGAGTACATCAGCGGTAAGCTGGCGACCTGGGCAGAGAAGCAAGGTATTGCACTGGCGTTTATCCAGCCCGGCAAACCCCAGCAGAATGCCTATATCGAACGTTACAACCGAACGGTCCGCTACGATTGGCTGGCACAGTATCTGTTCGACAGCACCGAAGAAGTCCAGGATTATGCCACTCGCTGGCTCTGGCACTACAATCACGAACGACCCAATATGGGACTCGGAGGGATTACTCCTCAACAGAAGTTGGCCATGATGGCCTAAGGTCTACTTTTGAACCCCGTTAAAAATGGGGGGATTACCTCGCCGCCTCCGAAACATTGAGGTACCACGAGAGGGATTAATCAAAGAACCAGAGCAAGCAGCGGATGCTGGAGACTCGAGGAAATACGTCGAACTCATGGGTGGCAACTGCCTTCGACTCAAAGACCGACCGTTACGCGCTTTGATGGCCCCGAAGCCTACTGAGAACAAATATCACGAGACCGTAGAACAACTGAAGGGCTTGAAGGGTCCGCCGGACGAGTCGTTACCAGGATTTTCGAGTGGACGATCGGACGAACCAGGCCAGCTGAGGATGACTTTCTAACTGCTGATTCGACAGAGGTTGCAGTAAGAGGCGCGAACGCGCCTCCTTGGAGTTCTGTCAATAACTGTACGAACGGAGCAAGAGCTCAAAATATTACAACTTAAAGAAGGAATCATCTATCCCATATTTACTCTTTAAGCGTTCCCAAAATTCCGGCTCAATATGTCTGGCATGTGAGGCTAACCCTTTCAGGCTTTCGACCTCTGGCTTTGATAGCTCGCCATGCAAGTATTTAAAAATGAGTGTTCGAATTTCTCTTTTCTTTGATCTACCAAGAGAAACGCGCCCGTCGTTAGTAAGCACAAGTCCTGTGACATGCCTGTTGTGTTTCTTTGACGAGAAAACGGTCTTTTCCTCGTTAACTCTAATTGTTCTATAACCAGAATCAACCAATACCTTTTTGACCAATGCAGGAACTTCAAAAAGAGCGCCTTTTTTTCTTGTAGAAAAAGTGAGGTCATCCGCGTAACGGGTATATGATATTCCTTTATCAACGAGCAATTTACTCAAAATATCATCAAAGACATACATGTAAGCATTACTGATAAATGGTGAGCTAGGGGCGCCTATACTTACAATGAACCTATCGGATCCTCGCGGCTTTCTACAAAGAATTGATAACAGATACAGAGTGTCGCTTTTCTCTGCAACAGGACACTGCGACATTATGAGACCAAGGACCGTCGCCGGATCTATAGATGGGAAAAAATCCTTAAAGTCCATTTTCAATAAATAATCGTTGTCCTTGTGCTTGCTCGCATTGTCAAATATTGAGACGCCCTCTCGATACGCCATTGCACACTCGTGGACCAGAATATAATCTTCCAAAATCGAAACAAGCTCCCGCTGCAAAGCCTTTACCGGCGCTGAGGGCTGGGCGATTACTCGGAAACCCTTACCATTCCTTTTTGGAATCGAATACACTTTATACCGTACCGGGCAAGTCTTCGCATACTTCTGAATCGAATCCAGAGGAAGATTTGTCCGTTTTGAGAGCTGCTCAATCAGTGACATTTTCTTCCTCTCCTTTTGGATAGACACTGTCTATTGCGTGCTGTCTGAGTCGCTCACTTCTGTTCTCATAGTAATAAACTGAAGCAGCAATTCGGGTTCCTTCGTAGTCAAATGGCTGACCTTTACTTTTCGATGTGAGAGAAACCTTTTTCTCATCCCTTAAAGCATAATAAAATGTATCCTTACCAAAAGTTTTTATACCCACCAAATCAGAAATTCTCAGAAGGTATATAAGATTTTTTATTCGTCTATCGCTTAGATTAATATCGTGAATAGCGATTAGCTTTTGAATTTCGCCAATTCTCAGAGCTCGGTACAGACGAATACATTCATATATTAAAAATGCTTGATGCCCTGGGTTCGAAATAAGAAACTTTTCCGACTTGGGGATTCGAGAAATAGTTTCCAAGATATCTCCGAATATAATATCCATTATTTCGTCGCCCAAACTCCCAGGATTATGCATATCCCAAGGGTATACAAAAACACTGCTATCGTTATCCTGCTTAAGGCTTTCTAGGGGGCCATGCCTTATGAACGAGTCTTGTTCATAATGATATTCATTGACAAAGACCAAAAGCTTTTCTCGCAGACCCTCACCATTACAGAAAAGGCCGAGTTCGACGATAGCTCCTGCACTTTCTAAGAAAATAATTAGCAAAGAGGCAAAGTGGGCTAGATCATTCTCAAACTCTGAGAGATCCTTATATCTACCGTCATCCTTATAGTCCTTGAAGGTCTCTGCTCTAATGCAGTAATGATGAAATTCGTCATGACCAAGCTTTGACATGGACTCAAAAAACAAATCCCGAACCGATTTTATGTCAGCACTTGTAACATCCACCAGCCCGCCACACACGAATATGGTTGGCGAGTCTCTGGAAACCCTTGCTTTCGCAAGGTCGATGTGTGCAAAAGAAGAAAAGGGGTGATTGTCTTTGAAAAGGTCCATCTTCACCAATCATGTTGGTCCTTTACCTTAAAGGGGCGCTGGAGGCGCTACAGGCTCCGCATAGGAGACTGTAGCGCCTCCAGCGCACCTAAATGCCTCCAATAATTCAGGGTCCGGCTATCCACCAGACACAACTCGCTTGTACGAGCACGCGTAAAGGATGGGGAGATCGTAAAACTTTTGAAGCCCGACATCAACGACATGATCGTTGATTTGTCTACATGACGTCTACATGAGATAAAGGAGCGGACTTTGAGCATAGCCATTAAATCATAAAACTATGATTTTATTGGTGCTCCGGGCCGGAATCGAACCGGCACGACCTAACGGTCGAGAGATTTTAAGTCTCTTGTGTCTACCAATTTCACCACCGGAGCATTCGGGGGAGGTTTTGACGGGCAGAATTGTATAAGTCTGCGTGGGGTAACGCAATTCGGATTCTGCCCGCACTATCAGGCTGCCGGGCTGGTCTCTAGCGGGTTGATCGCCCTGCCCTTGTAGATGTATCCCGCGATTTTCGGTGCCTTGGGGATGTAGAGGTTTTCCAGTTCCTGGATTTCAAAGCCGGCGTGACGGATCAGGTCTGCGATGTGTCGGTTCAGGTGGCAGCCGCCGGCCAGCTTTTTCCAGCCCGGGGTAATGCGGTTTTGCCATTTCCTCGTGTCATCGTGGGGCGATTCGCCGTGTTCGAGGAACAGGAGTTCACCGCCGGGTTTGAGCACTCGGCGCATCTGTTGAAGGGCGGCGTTCCAGTCGGGGATCGTGCACAGAGTGAAGGTCAGCAGAACGGTGTCCACGGAGTTGTCGTCCAGAGGGATTTTCTCCCCGGGCAGATCCAGCCATTCAACCTTTATTGGGGTTTTGGCGAGGTTGGGCTGGGCCTTTCTACGCATGCCTTCTGAGGGCTCCAGGCCGTACACCATATCGACGTTATTGGCGTTGTAGAACTCCATATTGATGGCCGAGCCCATACCCACTTCCAGAACCACACCTTTGGCATGGGGAACCACCTGGCTACGAAGTTTCATCACCTGGCCCATTGAGCAAGCCCGGTCTATGATGTGAGGCAGTATTCTGTCTTCGTAAAAGCTCATCGGCATCACCATAATTGTTTTAAATCAAGGGTGCGACAATCGGCCCTATCGAAACTGCTAGCTTATTTAGTAGCATAGTAACCATCTGCCGGTAATAACAGTATAACAATCAGAGCTAAGGCAGCGGCTGAACGGGTTCGCTGGGCCCGTTTGTTATGATGTGATCGTTACCGGAGGGTTCCCATGGAACTTGATCCTCTTATCCTATCGCGAATCCAGTTCGCGTTTGTGGTGTCATTTCACGCCATTTTTCCGGTGTTTACCATCGGCCTTGCTTCCTACATCGCGGTACTCGAAGGCCTGGCCTTCAAAACCGAAAACCCGTTGTGGGTGAAGCTCTCTGCCTTCTGGACCAAGGTGTTTGCCGTGGTATTCGGCATGGGGGTGGTGTCGGGCATCGTGATGTCGTTCCAGTTCGGCACCAACTGGAGTAACTTCGCCCAGGCCTCCGCCAACTTCCTTGGCCCTATCCTGAGTTATGAGGTGGTCACGGCGTTTTTCTTGGAGGCGGCTTTCCTCGGGGTGCTGCTGTTTGGTCGGGATAAGGTGCCGGCCGGTGTTCACCTGTTTGCCGCCATCATGGTCGCGCTCGGAACCTTTATCTCCTCCTTCTGGATTCTGTCGGCCAACAGCTGGATGCAGACTCCGGCCGGCACCGAGCTCCGTGACGGCGTCTTCTATGTGACTTCCTGGAGCGAGGCGATCTTTAACCCCTCCTTCCCCTATCGGTTCGCCCATATGGCACTGGCCTCCTTCCTGACCGGCGGCTTTGTGGTGGCCGGTGTAAGCGCCTGGTACCTGCTGCGGGGTCGCGAGGTTGAGGCCAACAAGAAAGCGCTGTCCATGTGCCTGTGGCTGCTGCTGTTTATTGCCCCTGCCCAGGCGGTACTGGGTGATTTCCATGGCCTGAACACTCTTGAGCACCAGCCGACCAAAGTCGCGGCCATGGAAGGTAACTGGGAAACCTCCCGTAACGTGCCGTTGCTGCTATTTGCCATTCCCGATCAGGAAAACCAGCGCAACCTGTTTGAGATTGGCATTCCCAGCCTGGCCAGTTTCATTCTCACCCACGAATGGGACGGTGAAGTGCCGGGTGTAAGCGCGGTTCCTGTTGACGAGCAACCACCCGTCGCAATCGTGTTCTGGTCGTTCCGTATCATGGTGGGCATTGGCCTTCTGATGATCGCCTTCGCAGTTACCGGCCTGGTTCTGCGTGCCGGCGGTCGTTACTGGCGCACCAACTGGTTCCTTCAGGGTATGCGCTTTATGAGCATTGCACCTTTCTTTGCAGTGCTGACCGGCTGGTTTGTGACCGAGGTGGGTCGCGCGCCCTGGCTGGTGTACGGCCAGATGACACAGGCACAGGCATTGACTCCCTCTCTGACGGGCGGCATGGCATTGTTCACACTCATCGGCTATATCGTTGTGTACGCTCTGGTGTTCTCTGCCGGCGTGTATTACCTGATGCGCGTGCTTTATGTGGGTCTCGAAGACCACGATGAAGACGAGCACGAGGCCGAACGGCCGAAGCGTCCGTTCTCCGCCGCACACGTGCCTTTCGAAATCGATCACGACTCCGGCGATACTGTTGGTACTGCCAAGCCCGTAAACCAGGGAGGTCACTGATTATGGAACTGTTTGATCTGCCTCTTATCTGGGCATTCATTATTGGCTTCGGCATCATCATGTATGTGCTGATGGACGGCTTCGATCTGGGCGTGGGGATACTCTTCCCCTTCGCCCCGAACGAGGAAGCCCGGGACACCATGATGAACTCGGTGGCGCCGGTGTGGGACGGTAACGAAACCTGGCTGGTGCTGGGTGGTGCCGGGCTCCTTGCCGCATTCCCGATGGTGTATTCCATCTTCCTGCCGGCACTGTACATCGGTGTATTCCTGCTGCTGGCCGGGCTGATCTTCCGGGGCGTGGCGTTTGAGTTCCGGTTCAAGGCCCGCACCTCCCGCTATCTGTGGAACTGGGCTTTCGCGGGCGGTTCAACCGTTGCGTCCTTCGCACAGGGTGCTGTCGTCGGCGCCTATATCCAGGGTTTCGAAACCGCCAACGGCGTTTATGTGGGCGGCGCGCTGGACTGGCTGACGCCATTCACCGTTCTCACGGGCCTCGGAATGCTGGCCGGCTACTCCCTGCTGGGTTCCACCTGGCTGATTATGAAAACCGAGGGTTACCTGCAGCAGTGGGCCTACAAGATCACCCTGCCTTTGCTGCTGGCGGTGTTGGTTGTCTTTGGCATCATTGGGGTCTGGACGCCGTTCGTGGACGAAATGGTCCGTGAGCGCTGGTTCTCTAACCTGAGTATCATCTGGGTTCTGCCAGTCCTGACCCTGCTTTGTGCTATTCAGATCTACCGTTCGGTACGTGATCGCCGGGACGGCATGCCGTTTGTGGCTACCATGGGGCTGTTCATCACCACCTATCTGGGTCTGGTGGTCAGCCGCTGGCCCTACGTGGTTCCCCCGGAATACACGCTCTGGGAAGCCGCGTCCGCCTACGAGTCCCAGCTGTTCCTGCTGTTGGGCCTGCTGTTCGTGATCCCGATCGTGCTGGTGTACACCGCCTGGACCTACTGGGTCTTCCGCGGCAAGGTGCGCGCCGGAGAGGGATACCACTGAGTGGCGGAGCCACTGGCCGATGATGGCGGGGGAGGTTCCCCCGCCACTGACCAGAAAGCCGTCAAAGGCTGGCTTGCGCAGCTTGCCCTCGGCAATCGCCTCTGGATCCGCAGTGCTGTCGCTGCGGGCACAGTGGCCGGCATAGCGACCATCATCCAGATGGTGTTGTTGGCCCGGATAATTCATCTGGGCGTGATTGACGAGGTCCCTATCGCGGACCTCACTCCACTCTTCCTTGGGCTCATTCTCGCACTGGTGGTTCGGGCACTTGGCCAGGGCTTTCAGACGCGTTTTGCTGCCCGTTGCAGCGAACAGGTACGGCGGGATGCCAGGCGTCAGCTACACAAACACTGGCAGGCCACCGGCCCGGTAGAGCTGGGCCAATCCTCCGCAGGCACCCTTGCCCGGGAATGGATTGACCACGTGGAAGCACTGCACGGTTATTTCGCCCGTTTTCTGCCGCAAATGACGCTCTCGATGATCGTGCCCCTGCTGATCCTCGTTCTCGTGTTCTGGCTGGACTGGCTGGCCGGTATTTTCCTGCTGTTGTCTTCCCCTCTGATTCCTCTGTTCATGGCGCTGGTGGGCATGGGCGCGGAAAAACTAAACCAACAGCACTTCGAGACCATCAGCCGGCTATCCGGACAGTTTCTGGACAAGGTGCGCGGGCTAACCACCCTCCAGTTGTTTGGCCAGACGACGGGTGCTGCAGAACTCATTCGCAAACGGTCCGATCACTATCGGCGCGTTACCATGAAAACGCTGCGGATCGCGTTTCTCTCGTCCGCGGTCCTGGAGTTCTTTGCCTCAGTGGCCATTGCCGTTATCGCCATTTACATCGGTTTTGGTTTGCTGGGCTACATCACCTATGGCCCGTCCGAAGATCTCACGCTGTTTTCCGGGCTTCTGATTCTGTTGCTGGCCCCGGAGTTCTTCCAGCCCTTACGGACGCTGTCACAGCATTATCATGATCGCGCAGCGGCTATGGGTGCGGGCACAGAAATTCTTGAACGGCTTGGTTCGCCAGCGCACTTCGACACGTCTACAGATGGCAACCCGGTAGCAGGTGCGGATGATCGCATTGAGTTGCGGTCCGTCAGTAAACGCTTTCGGTCGGATCAGCCCGTGATTCAGGATCTGTCGCTGACCATCCAAAAAGGCGAAGTAATTGCCCTCACCGGCCCCTCGGGTGGCGGCAAGTCCACCCTGCTGCATCTGCTGGCCGGTTTTATGGCACCGGATACCGGCGAGCTCCACCTGTTTGGCGAATCAGCGGGAAGTTTCCGGTTCGGCTGGCTGGGGCAGAAAGGCTTCCTGGTTCAGGGTACCTGGGCCGATAACCTCAGACTGACTACGCCAGATGCCTCCGATATTGCCATTGAAACCGCCCTGCGCAATGTCGGCCTTGGTTCCCTGCTGGACAGCCGGCAACAGGGCATCTACAGCCCGGTATCTGAGGAGGGCCAGGGCCTCTCCGGCGGACAGGCCCGGCGGCTGAGCCTGGCGCGTATTTTCCTGGCAGATTATGACCTGATTCTGCTGGATGAACCTACCGCGGGCCTCGACAGCGACAGTGAAGTGTTTGTGCTGGAGGCCCTGCACAAACTGGCGGTAGCCGGCAAGACCCTGATCTTCTCTACCCATCACCAGGCGTTGCTCACACTGGCAAACCGGGTTCTGCTGGTCTCCGGCGGGGAGGTTCGCGATGCGTGAGCTGAAACCGTGGCTGGAGCTGATCTTAAAGCGGCCCGGACGCCTGGTGGTAGGTGGTTTTCTGATTCTCGCTACCCTGCTCTCCGGCATTGCGCTGTTGGCTGTGTCTGGCTGGTTCCTTACCAAAACGGCGCTGGTGGGATTGCTCCTGGCTGCCGGGGTGGCGGCCACTATCAACCTTTACGTGCCCGGTGGCGCTATCCGGTTTTTCGCTGTTTCCCGAACAGTGTTCCGGTATCTGGAACGGGTGTATAACCACGATACGGTTCTGAGACTGCTTACAGACATCCGCGTGAACCTGTTCTCTCGGCTGTCCCGCGCCACGCGCGTCCGCCGTGGAGAGCTGAGTGGCGCCCAGTGGCTCTCGCGCCTGACCAGCGATGTCGATGCCCTTGATACCCTGTACCTTCGCTTGATCGCACCTACGGCTCTGGCTGGCCTGGTAACCGTCCTGGTGTTGGTGCTGGCAGCCATTCTGTTTGATGTTGGAACCGCTGTACTAGTGGGACTGCTGCTTGTGATTGCTCTGGCGGTCGCAACAGTTGGTGTTTACCTCAGGACCTGGCAACTCGCGGCCCGGCAAAGCGACCGGCAGGAAGAATTGCGAACGGCGGTCATCGAACATATTGAAGGTTTCTCGGAACTTACTGCTGCCGGTCGCACTGGCAAACATGCTGCCTGGCTTATGCGCCAGGCCCATCAGGTAACCTCAGAGCAGGCAAAAACGGACACCCGTGTGGGCTGGCACCTGGCGGGAACCCATCTGCTGGTAAATCTCTCTGCGGTCCTGGCGCTCTGGGCGGGCTTTGCCCTGTTCCAGGCGGGCACGCTATCCGGGCCTGTGCTGGTTTTACTGCCCATTGCTCTGCTCGGACTGGCTGAGGTCTATGCCATGCTGCCTGATGCCTTTGGCAAGCTCGGAGCCACCATCGCCTCCGCGGCTCGCCTGAACCGCGATTGCCGCGAAGAGGAACGGCAGGCTGTCAACGAAAAGCACGAATTACCGCCGGAAACCGCCCTTCTTGCAGACAATGTTACGGTGAAGCACGCCGGTTACGCGCCGCTTTTCACGCGCTTCAATCTTGAGATTGAGGATGGCAAGCGCATCGGTATTCTGGGCCACTCCGGCAGTGGAAAGTCTTCACTCGCCGATGTGCTCGCAGGCCTTTTGCCGGTTGCTCAGGGAAGCCTGGCGCGGAGGGATTGCGTTTACCTGACCCAGAAAACCGTGCTGTTTGAAGACACGTTGCGGGCCAACTTGTTACTGGGCTCTCCGGAGGCTTCGGAGACGGAACTCTGGAGCATGCTGGAGCAGATGGAACTGGCTGAGCGCTTCGCTACCGAACCTGATCAACTCGATACCTGGCTGGGCAGCGCCGGAAGCAGACTCTCAGGCGGCGAGGCAAGAAGAGTGGCACTGGCGCGGGTGTTACTGAATCCAGCTCCCCTGGTCATACTGGATGAGCCGTTCACTGGCCTGGATGCTGAGACCCGGTCGAGGATAGCAAAACGGATGGAATCGCTTCTGGAAGGGAAAACCGTGGTCAGTCTCGCCCACGGGTCGGATGCCCTTCCGGGCACCGACCGTGTGATCTACCTGAGTGGTTAGCGGGTTTCGAGAACCTCAAACGTCAGCCCCGCCTTGCTGGTAAGCCTGTCCATCAGCTTGCCATCCAGCAGAGAAGACGGTGTCCAGAACCCACCTGGCTGATCCGCCGGAATATCGAACGCCAGGCACATGCCCGCTTCGCCCAACATCTTGCCGGTGGAACCGTAGCCCGGATCCTGATCGCCGGTCACTTTGGTGATGATGGTCTTGCCGTCCTCGGTGCGACCAACAAAGCGCAGATCATAAAACCCCGCTTTCTGGGCTTCGGGGCTTGGGCCTTCGCCCGGCTGAGGGACAAACTTCTCCACCAGCCAGCGAGTCGGTTTGATCGCCGAGGCGGTAAAGAACGCCGCCAGGCCGCCGGTGATCGCATAAGCAGCCAGCCGGCCCTTGGTGCCACGACCGGTCATCATGGCTTCATCGTAGGTGAATTCCTTGCCGTACCGCGCGTTCTGCATGGCATTGGAGCGATGCACCACCCGTGTATTGATGGCACCCATCACGAAGGGAGCAAGCCAGGCGTTGAACGTCTTATCAAACTCGGCGCCCTTGAGGCTGGGCTGCCGGGTCTTGGAGCGATGTTCCGGCGGGCAGATGGAGAACGGATTGGCCATTTGTTTCCGAAGTTTTGGATCGGCCGACGCTTCCTTCACCGCGTTCATCAGGGAGGCAACGGTGCCGCCTGAGAATTCGCCTTTGGCGGTTTTAACCCGCATGCGGACATCCCGACATGGTTCGCCGAAGGTCTGCTCTGCCTGGTTCTGCAGGAACCAGACGCCCATATCAGACGGAATCGAGTCAAATCCACAGCAGTGAACAATGCGCGCACCGGACGCTTTCGCTTCCTCCTCGTAGCGCTGCACCATCTTGCCAATCCACTGTACTTCACCGGTCAGATCGCAGTAGTCGGTGCCGCTGCGCACGCAGGCCTGGATCAGCGGCTCGCCATAAAGGGCATAGGGGCCGACGGTGGAAATGATTACCCGGGTCTGCTCACACATGGATTTCAGCGCCGCTTCATCCGATGCGTCGGCCAGAATCACGGGCAGGTCTTTGCCGTTGTCGCCAAGCTCGCTCTTGAGCGCGTTGAGCTTACTCTCGGAGCGCCCGGCAATCGCCCATTTTACCGATTTGCCCACGCCATAGGTTTCGAGCAAGTAACGGGTAAGAATCTGGCCGACGAAACTGGTGGCACCGAACACCACCAGATCATGGGCCGTTTCAGCGGATTTGGTCATTGCTCTTCCTTAGTCAGCTGCATTGCAAACAAGTTGATAGAGAGTTGATTAGGTAATGGTTCGGAGTTTAGCGAACTCCGACAGGCGCTTTCGCACCCATCAGGCGCATGAATACAGCCACGCCCAAGCCCCAGAAACCGTTGAGAAGAAGTCCGCCTACCCAGGTCTGGGCAGAAACATCGAGCCCTTTCAGGGGAAAGACCACCAGCATGGCGACTGCCGTGGGACCTACTGCCCCTACAATGACATGCCCCAGCCAGAACTTCACCCCTGCCAGGCGGCCGAGAATCAGCCAGAGCAACATGCCCCACAGGCCACCGAAGAACGCCAGTGACACAACCTGGGGAACGCCGAACGGCGGTACCGGTGACAGGTTAAACGGTGCTGAGGGTACAATTCCGCCCAGCCAGAACAGTGCGAAAAGGCCCTGATGAAACACCAGGGTCGCGAGAAAACCACTTGCAAACGCCTTGAACCAGACCATGAACAATCCTCTGTTGATATAAATGTTGGCCTTAACTCGTTGATTCTGCGTAGCTCATTACACAACTGCAACCGATATTAACAGTTTTGAGCGCTCGTTCTACTTTCCTGGCCGCACCCGGGAATCCGTCGTCACGGCCAATCGTTTGTCATACATGATGGTGCACACTGCAAGGCAGTGCACAAAACGATTTCCGGAGGTTCGAATTGATCACCTTTTTGATGGCATTGAGCATCCTGCTTGTCCTGTTCAGTGGCTTTGTCTGCTGGCAGGTTTTTGAACAGCGTAAAGTGATCGCCCGAATGATGGAGAACGACGATATCGCAGACTCCGAGCAGGAACCGGAGCTGGTTATTACGCTACGGGTGCTGAATCCGATTGCCCTGGCGAAGCGGGAATCACGCTCTGCCCGGGTGCTGGCCGATAAACTCCCCGTCATGGTGCGCAAGATGGTGTATCAGGAAGTGATGAAAGAGCTCGAAGAAGAGATGTCGGAGCGGGAAATCGATGTGGACATGCAGATCGAGTATCGATGATCACCACGATTGAGATATTCAAGATGCTTGATGGAAGCGCATTATCATGATCACCAGCGTAATTGTAATCCTGTTACTGCTTCTGGCCTTCAGCGGGTTCTGCATTGCCTACTGGCAGCTGCTGCTCTGCCGCCGTGAAGCCCGGATTCTCAATTCCCATCGGGTGGCGGCACACAGCGCCATCCAGAAGAGCAGAATGGACCTTCTAGAGGTCCGGAACCGGGCCCGGCTGCTGGAGGACTCCGTTTCCGGCGGTGCCAGTGCGGTGGAGAAGCTGCACAAGGCGATCTCCAACACCACATTCGGGCTGATTGATCTGTTCTCGAAGGATGAAGAGTTCCGGCAGACGGCCCGTAAAGCGCGGGCCACCCATGACCAGACCAGTCAGCAGATCTATCGAACCGTGCGCACCACCAACAAGGCGCTCCACATCCTCGCGGACACCCTGATCATCGGCAAGGCCGAAAAACGGCTCGCTTCCCGCAAAGGACAAAAGCCCCCCGGCTCAGACGACGGTCAGTGAGTTCCCGGCTCAGAGCTTTTCGAAGCGTTTCAGAGTCGCGTCGACAGTCACCTCCAGTGACTCAAGGGCCGCGGCCCTCTCCAGGCCCTCGGCACTGGCGCGGTAAAGGTGTGGGGTCATGGCCAGCAGATCGGCAATGCTGGCCTGGTCCGGGAGGGTCAGCGGGAACCGTACCACGGTTGAATCCAGTTGCCGGAAGCCTTCCGGGGCCGCGCTCTCGAAATCTCCGGGTGGCTTCACTTCCGGGTAGATGACTTCTCGCAGCTCCCGCAGATGGTCCGCACCGGCATCCACCTGGATAACCTGGCCGCCGGGCTTGAGCACCCGGGCGAACTCGCTGTAAACCGGAAAACCAAACAGGCAAAGCACCAGATCCAGCGATTCCGGCAGTACTGGCAGGTTAGCGTTGCTGCCAACCACCCATCGAGTCTGCTTATCCTGTTTCGCCGCTGCCAGGACCGCCCATTTGGAAATATCAACGCCAATCAGGGCAAGGCCTGTGTCGCCGGCCACGGCCGAAAGGTGGCGAAGGTAATAGCCCTCTCCGGAACCGGCATCCAGTACTGAGCCAATCCCCCCACCCGGCAGCGCCTTCAGCGCAAGATCGCTCACGGCCTCGGCGATCTGTGTGTAGAAGCCTGCGTTCAGGAACCGTTGTCTGGCCGCGACCATTTCCTTGCTGTCGCCCGGGTCCAGGGTGCGTTTCTTCTGGACCGGCAGCAGATGCACGTAGCCCTGCCGGGCAACATCGAAGCTGTGGCCATTCTCGCACCGCCAGGTTTTTTCGCTGGGCGCGAGCGGGCAGCCGTCCAGTGGGCAGGCTAACGCGTCAAAAGGCATCGTGGTCATGGTTCGTGTATCCGCTTCAACAGTCGGGGCCGGGTATCATGGCAGGTATTTTGGTTTCACCCAAAAGAAAAAGGCACCCGAAGGTGCCTTTTTTCAAGCATGACAGAAAGTTACATAACTTTCTTCAGCTCTTCCTCAAGTTGCGGAACTGCTTCGAACAGGTCCGCTACCAGGCCGTAATCGGCAACCTGGAAGATCGGCGCTTCTTCGTCCTTGTTGATCGCAACGATCACCTTGGAGTCAGACATACCGGCTAGGTGCTGGATGGCACCGGAAATGCCCACGGCGATGTACAGCTGCGGAGCAACAATCTTACCGGTCTGGCCAACCTGCATGTCGTTCGGTACGAAACCGGCGTCAACAGCAGCACGGGATGCGCCAACAGCGGCACCCATCAGATCCGCTACCTGCTCCAGCATCTTGAAGTTGTCGCCGTTCTGCATGCCGCGACCACCGGAAACAACGATACCGGCGCTTGCCAGATCAGGACGATCGGATTTGGCCAGCTCTTCGTTTACGAACTGGGACAAACCGGCGTCTTTAACAACGTCCAGCTGTTCGACGGCAGCGGAGCCACCTTCACCAGCAACCGGATCAAAGGCCGTGGGACGAACCGTAACCACCTTGATGCTGTCACTGGATTTCACAGTGGCAATGGCGTTACCCGCGTAGATCGGGCGAACGAAGGTGTCTTCGGACTCAACACGCATAATGTCGGAAACCTGGGCAACGTCCAGCAGTGCAGCAACGCGCGGCATGAAGTCTTTGCCCACGGTGCCAGCGGCGGCCAGGATGTGGCTGTAGCCCTTGCCTACTTCGGCAACCAGCTCACCCAGGTTCTCGCCCAGGAAGTGACCATAAGCAGCGTTATCGGCAACCAGTACCTTGTTAACGCCTTCGGCCTTGGCAGCTGCTTCAGCAACGGCACCACAGTTCTCACCGGCAACCAGTACGTCGATGTCTCCGCCGATGGCCTTGGCAGCCGCTACAACATTCAGGGTAGCCTGTTTCAGGCTGCTGTTGTCATGTTCAGCAATTACAAGGATGCTCATTTAGATCACCTTCGCTTCGTTCTTCAGTTTATCGACCAGCTCGGCAACGTCGGCCACTTTCACACCCGCCTGACGGGAAGCAGGCGCTTCAACCTTCAGGGTGGAAAGGCGCGGAGCGATGTCGACACCCAGATCAGCCGGGCTCATGTTGTCCAGCGGCTTCTTCTTCGCCTTCATGATGTTCGGCAGAGAAGCGTAGCGCGGCTCGTTCAGACGCAGGTCGGTAGTGACAACCGCAGGCAGGTTCAGAGCAACGGTCATCAGACCACCGTCTACCTCGCGGGTTACGTTAACCTTGTCGCCCTCAACAACCACTTCGGAAGCGAAAGTACCCTGACCCATGCCGGTCAGCGCGGCCAGCATCTGGCCAGTCTGGTTGTTATCGGAATCGATGGACTGCTTGCCAAGAATGACCAGCTTCGGCTCTTCTTTCTCAACAACAGCCTTGAGCAGCTTGGCCGCTTCGAGAGACTGAACCTCCTCGTCCGTTTCGACGTGGATACCACGGTCAGCACCCAGCGCCAGCGCAGTACGAATCTGCTCCTGGGAGGCTTTCGGGCCAATGGATACCACCACGATTTCACTGGCAACACCCTTCTCTTTCAGGCGAACGGCTTCTTCTACCGCGATTTCGCAGAACGGGTTCATTGCCATCTTGACGTTGGCGAGGTCAACACCGGTGTTGTCCGGCTTGACGCGCACCTTTACGTTGTAGTCGATTACTCGTTTTACAGCGACCAGAACCTTCATAGATTCCTCGTTCTTCTACGATGGGTTTATGACTTGCAGTCCTCGCACAGAGCCTGCCGAAATTCAATGCGCACTAATAATGGAGGCAACACACGGCAGAATCAATAGCCTCAAACGACGCGCCAGGACTGAACTTTCAGCCAATTCCCCGGTATTGACCGGGGACGGCAATGAGACGATACTAGATTTCGACTCAAAACACACGATGTTTCAGTGTGCTCTTACAATGCCAAAGGACAGGGCGAATTTCAAACAAACGTTTGTTTGATTCTTCAAATACGGTATCCTTTTGGTTATGCAAGTCGGGACAAACGGCTTGGGGCAGTCGTCTATAGGCACTTTTACCGGTATGATGGCGGCCCAGAATAATTGGCCTGCGGGCACATAATATCCATTAAAGATGTTTGAGGAGACCAACGTGGAACGCGAATCGATGGAATTTGATGTTCTGATCGTCGGCGGCGGCCCGGCGGGCCTGTCGGCAGCGTGCCGTGTCATGCAACTGGCACAGGAAGCTGGCGAGGAACTCACCGTATGCGTTGTAGAGAAAGGTTCTGAGATCGGCGCCCACATTCTGGCCGGTACCGTATTCGAGCCCACTGCCCTCAACGAACTCTTCCCGGACTGGAAAGAGAAAGGCGCTCCGCTCAACACGCCCGTTACCCGGGACGACATTTTCCTGCTGAAGAACCAGGACAGCGCCACCAAGATCCCGAATGCGTTTGTGCCCAAGAACATGCACAACCATGGCAACTACATTATCAGCCTGGGTAACCTGTGCCGCTGGCTCGCCGAACAGGCCGAACAGCTTGGCGTTGAGGTGTATCCCGGCTTTGCCGCGTCCGAAACCATCATTGAAGACGGTCAGGTAAAAGGCATCATTACCGGCGATATGGGCGTGGCCCGCGACGGTTCCGAAAAAGACGGCTACATGCCCGGCATGGAACTGCGCGCGAAGTACACCCTGTTCACCGAGGGCTGCCGCGGTCACCTGGGCAAGCGCCTGATCAACGAGTTCAAGCTTGATGAAGGCAAAGACCCGCAGCACTACGGTATCGGTATCAAGGAACTGTGGGATATTGATCCGGCCAAACACGAGCCGGGCCTCGTAGTTCATACCACCGGCTGGCCCCTGAAAGAAACTGGCTCCACCGGTGGCTCTTTCCTGTATCACCTCGAGAATGGCCAGGTATATGTGGGCTTGATCACCGATCTGTCTTACAGCAACCCGCATCTGAGCCCGTTTGAGGAATTTCAGCGGCTGAAGCTGCATCCGGAAATCAAGAAACACCTGGAAGGCGGCAAGCGCGTTTCCTACGGCGCCCGTGCAATTACCAAGGGTGGCTACAACGCTCTGCCCAAGATGAGCTTCCCGGGTGGTCTCCTGCTGGGCTGTGACGCGGGCACGCTGAACGGTTCCAAGATCAAGGGCTCCCACACCGCCATGAAGTCCGGCATGTTGGGCGCCGAGGCAGTTTTCGAAGCGCTGAAGGACGGCAAGAGCGGCGAAGAGATCAGCAGCTTCCAGAAGAAATTTGAAGACAGCTGGCTGTTCAAGGAGCTATACGCAGAGCGTAACTTCGGCCCGGCGATGCACAAGTTCGGCAATATAGTCGGTGGCGCCATCGCCTACTTTGAGCAGAACATCCTGCGCGGCAGCCTGCCGATTACCTTCCACGATACCACTCCGGATTATGCCACCATGAAGCCGGCAGCCGAGTGCAAGAAGGTGACCTATCCCAAGCCGGATAACACCCTGACCTTCGATCGTCTGTCCTCGGTGTTCATTTCAAACACCAACCACGAGGAAGATCAGCCGGTTCACCTTAAACTGACCGATCCGGAACTTCCGATCCGCGACAACCTGCCTAAATACGATGAGCCTGCGCAGCGCTACTGCCCGGCTGGTGTTTATGAAGTTGTCGAGAAAGACGATGGCGGCGGAAAGCGCTTCCAGATCAACGCCCAGAACTGTGTTCACTGCAAGACCTGCGACATCAAGGATCCTGCACAGAACATTAACTGGGTAACTCCGGAAGGGGGCGGTGGCCCGAATTATCCGAACATGTAAGTCCGGATTCCGGTAGAAAACGGCCCCTCGCGGGCCGTTTTTTTTGGCATAAAAAAACGGCTCCCGAGGGAACCGTTTTTCGTTGCGCTTCAGAAAAGCTTAGTGAGCGTGGCCGTGCTCTTGCTCTTCGTCAGTCGCGTCGCGAGCTTCTACCACTTCTACGTCGAAGTGCAGAGTCTGGCCAGCGAGCGGATGGTTGGCGTCGATGGTGACGGTTTCGTCGCCAACTTCTACCACACGAACGACCTGGGGGCCGCCCGGGGTCTGCGCCTGGAACTGCATGCCCGGCTCGATGGTATCGACGCCTTCAAATGCAGAACGCGGAACCGGCTGGATCAGCTCTTCGTTAACTTCGCCGTAGCCTTCAGCAGGTTCTACAGAAACCTTAACCTGATCGCCTGCGTTCTTTTCGTTCAGTGCACTTTCCAGTCCACCGATAATGTTCTGTGCACCTTCCAGGTAAGACAGAGGCTCACGACCTTCTACACGGGAGGAATCAAGCTGCTCTCCCTGATCGTTGGTGAGCGTGTAATGGATGGTGACAACACGAGGTTGGGCCATGTGATCTCCTTGCGTGTCCGCAATGACTGTTTAATTGATTTAGGCAATCGAAAGTGATCGTGAACAGCCAGACTGAACAGAGGGACTAACGACCACCGGGCCTCGTTAGAGAGCCAGGCTCATAACAAGTATGAAAACACAGTTTAACAACTGAGCTAATGCGTTTTCTACCGTAATTCTGGGGCCGTGGTACGGGTTTTCAACCACCCTGCCCGATTTTGTAGAAAATTCCGTGGCTGAATACCCCAAGAACCGGGTGTCCGTCTTCATTCCGTTCCACAACATGCTCCGCCAGGTCGTAATAGGCTGCGGTTACCAGTCGCGCTTCGACCCCATGGCGAACCTTTACCACGGGTCTTGGCTCATCGGAGCCCGGATAGGTAGTCACTTCCAGTGGATGGTCCTGGCCAATCTCGAGGGTTTCGCCGACATTGGTGGTCAGGGAAATGACCTGACGGTCGCTCTCTCCAGTCACGGTCAGGGAATGGGCGAGCAACGGCGCATCCTCGACTTGGATGCGCCACTTTTCAACGGGCGTCACCAGGTAGTATTCGCCGTCGCTTTCCCGGCGGAGAATGGTGGAAAACAGACGTACAATCGCTTCTCGAGCCAGCGGCTCGCCTTTGAAGATCCACTGACCATCGCGGCTGATGCGAAGATCCATATCCCCGGAAAGCTCGGGGTCCCACTGATCAATGGGTGGATTCCCGACCTTCTTCACGGTTTCCTCCACCTGCTTTGCAAGATTATCCGGATTCATGCTCATAACGGTGGCTCCCGGCCATCTGAATTACAACCCGCGCATCCACTCCGCGCGCAACGGTGCTGCACCGGGGTTGGTAATGGCGAGGTTTACCTGGTCCAGCATTTTCTGCTTGTCACGGCCCAGCGTGCCTTTCAGCACGAGGTAATTTGAAGCGTGATCACTGCGGAAGATGGTCTTATCCAGCTCAAGATGCTCCAGGAAGAGGCGTATCTCTTCAAAGAGCCCTTTTTGGGACAGCGGCACGAAATCGTCTCCGAAGCCCTCCCGGAAACGTTCTTCTCCCTGTGGGAAACTGACCACGAGGGTGGAAAGATAATCCGGCTGTGTCTCGTTGCAGAGCGTTGCGGTATTGATCGCGTGCTGGCGCGAAAGGTTTTCTCCGCCCAGCCCATTCAGCACCATGACAGAGCTCGTAAGACCCGCCTCACGGATTTTCAGCAGTGCCGAGCGGGTGGATTCCCAGGTTTCGCCCTTGTTGACCCGGCGCAGGATTTCATCATCGCCGGATTCCATACCGACATAGAGAATTTCAAGGCCTGCATCCTTCAGTTGAGCCAGTTCTTCTACGGTCTTTTTCGCGAGGTTGCGGGGCAGACAGTAGCTGGAAACCCGCTGAAGATCCGGAAAAACCTCCCTGAGCTGACCCAGTATTTCCAACAGGCGACGGGTCGGCAATACCATGGCATCACCGTCTGCAAGAAAAACCCGGCGCACGCCACCCAGGCTGCGAGCCGCATTACGGATGTCCTGGAGCACATCTTCAGGCTTGCGGGCCCGGAATTTCTTTTGCGGCTGCGTATACATCTCGCTGCTATAACTATAAAAACTATCCCAATCGAGTGAGTGAGTGCGTGAATGCTCATTTTCTATATTAGTACCTGTACTAAACATGAATACTAAAACTCTCGTTGGGACTACCTACCAAGATTGAGGACAAAGCCCGCTCGCCGCAAGAGGCGATAAAAAAGGATCTTATGCTCACCCAGTGGTCGCAAATCGAACATTACGACGGGATATTTGACAAGATTTCCTGCACAGAGCTCTATCATTTCGCATATTCGTGTTTTGAGTAGACATTAATCCTAGGGTAGGCTCAACTGAAATCACCATGCTCAATTTTTTGAAGCACCGACGCTATCCGGCAACAACCGTCAGGGGTACCCAGCAGGTCGCAAGGTCTTTCATCTTCAAGCCCTGGAATCGGGCGCTGGATCCACTCCAGTGCTTGTTCCCGAGATTCCAAGATTCGTATCGACTGATGAACAACGTCGACTGAGTGCCGCGTGATGACCAGTTCCAATCCAATCGGCACCATCCGTTCCCACTCTCGAAGCGTGTCTGGAATCGGGGCGTCTGGGTCACACTGGGACACGAGATCACCCAAGTTGTAGGATTTTCTTTCCGTCATCCAGATCCCTCCGACTTGGCATCAAAAGTCCATTCTCCACCGAACAATCCACAAAAGGAAGGCGTCTTACGTTGCTCATATCGCGGCCTGTGGGCACTAGCGAGAGACTAGTAAGCTAAGAGTCTCCACATCAACATAAATTGGCTGCGCTTGGGTCGCAAAGCGGACATTCGAGTAAGACGAATAGCGCTTGCAGTATGCGCGCCCATGGAATGGAACCGAAGGCGCAATGAAATGGGCTTCGTCGCGCCTGCGCTTAATGGGTTCTACCCCGTTACTGTGGACATTCCTAAAAAGAGGCCTGACACGCTGCTCACAGGCTCGGCGTGCCTCCGAACAACAGGTAATAAGCGATGCCCAGTAGCGAACTGACTAAGATCACCGGCAACATGCCCACCTTGAAGCGTAACATGGCAATAAAGGCGGCCAGTGCAAGCACCACACTGGCGATCTGAATACTGCCCCATGTCGGCACCATTAACTGCATGCCAAAGGTCCGAACCGTATCTACTTCGGCGAAAGCGACATGCACCGCGAACCAGATAGCCAGGTTCAGCATCACGCCCACAACGGCGGCGGTGACCGCCGATAACGCAGCACTCACCGCCTGGTTCCCGCGCAGCCTTTCTACATAGGGTGCGCCCAGGAATATCCACAGAAAACAGGGAACAAAGGTCACCCAGGTAGCCAGAATCGATGCAAGAATGCCCGCTGTAAAAGGATCGAGGGGGCCTGCGTCGCGGAAAGCGCCCATGAAGCCCACGAACTGTACTACCTGAATCAAGGGGCCGGGCGTGGTCTCTGCCATGCCCAAACCATCCAGCATTTCCCCTGGCGCAAGCCAGCCATAGTTCTGTACGGCCTCCTGTGCCATATAAGCCAATACTGAATAAGCACCACCGAAGGTGACGACGGCCAGCTTGCTGAAGAAAAGCCCTATCTGGGTGAAGACATCGTCAAAGCCCAGCGATACAGCCAATACAACTAGCGGTGTGAACCACAGCGGTAGCCAGACCGCGAGTACCTTGAGCGCCCGCTTGCGCGTTGCCTTGGTATGATGTGCGGCACCGCCATCCATCATGGTGTCGATCGCCCGTTCACCATCCTCGGGCGTGTCATGTCCCTTGATGACCACGAATCGTTCCGGGTCCATGTACCGCCCCAGCAGGCCAATAACGGCAGCAGTCAGGATCACTACCGGGAACGGGACAGCGAACAAAAAGATGGCAATGAAAGCAAGGGCCGCCAAGATGTACATATAGGCATTCTTGAGCGCGCGCTTACCGATCCGGATGACGGCCTGAATCACGATCGCCAACACCGCCGCTTTAATCCCGAAGAAAAGCGCCTGCACCAGGGTTGCATCCTGAAAGCCCGCATAAAGCACGCTCAACACCAGGATGCTCAAAAAACCCGGCAACACAAACAGTCCGCCGGCCACGAGCCCACCCTTGACGCCATGCAGCAGCCAGCCGATATAAGTAGCCAGTTGTTGGGCTTCCGGCCCGGGCAGTACCATGCAGTAGTTCAGGGCGTGCAGAAACCGGCTTTCGCTGACCCATCGCTTTTCATCCACCAGAATACGATGCATGACGGCGATTTGGCCGGCAGGACCGCCGAAACTCAGCATTGCAATCCTTAGCCAGACGCGCACCGCTTCCCCAAACGTAATCTCATGACCAAACTCGTTGCGATCGCCACCCGATGGCACAGTGTCTTGTTGGGTTCTGTGGGCTGTATCGGTGGAGTGGGACGACTCCGGCATGCTTACTTCCCCTTCGTATAGGTTGTGTACAAACTGTCGAACACCTGATTGGCAGCCAGTAACAGCTGATCATCGTTATGATGAGACTCGCGAAAGCCCATCAATACGCATTCAACTCCAGTGGCCGCCGGTGGCTGATGGCCGCCAACATCGAGGTAATGCACCAGTTCCGCGATCCGCTGCAGTGCCACCTGGCGCAGGCCAAAGCTCG